>JBDRDQ010000001.1:0-22795 GCA_043820695.1 Gemmatimonadota bacterium
CGACGAGGATACCATTCGGGCTGCGGATTTTATCGTGGACCTGGGGCCCGGGGCTGGACGAGCCGGTGGCCACGTGGTGGTGCAGGGCAGTCTCGAGAAGGTGATGGAAAGCGCGGAATCTCTGACCGGGGCCTATCTCCGGGGGGAAAGAGAGATCGTGGTTCCCCTCGAGCGCCGGCCGGTGGATCCGACCAGGGTTCTCACCGTCCGAAGGGCACGGGAACACAACCTCAAGCAGATCGACGTTCACTTTCCCCTAGGCACCTTCATCGCCGTCACGGGAGTAAGCGGGTCAGGCAAGTCCACCCTCGTCACGGAGACTCTTTATCACGCTCTGGCCCGACACTTCTACCGGAGTCGAGTGGTTCCGGGCCGCCATGATGGCGTGGATGGCCTGGACCGGGTGGACAAGGTCATCGAGGTCGATCAATCGGCTATCGGAAGAACCCCCAGGTCGAACCCAGCCACCTACACGGGTCTCTTCACCCCCATCCGTGACCTGTTTTCCTCCCTGCCCGAGTCGCAGATGCGAGGATATCTCCCCGGACGCTTCTCCTTCAATGTGAAGGGTGGGCGGTGCGAGGCGTGCCGGGGTGACGGGCTCGTGAAGATCGAGATGCACTTCCTCCCCGACGTTTACGTGCCCTGCGATGTGTGTCGGGGGCGGCGGTACAACCGGGAAACGCTGGACGTCTACTTCAAAGGCAGAAACATCGCCGACGTCCTGGATATGACCGTCACCGAAGCGCTGGAGTTCTTCGATCCTGTGCCCAAGATCAAAGTCAAGCTCCAGACCCTCCATGATGTCGGGTTGGGGTATGTTCACCTGGGGCAGTCGGCGACGACTCTCTCAGGGGGGGAGGCGCAGAGGGTGAAACTGGCGACGGAGCTCTCGAAGCGAGCCACCGGCAACACCTTCTACATCCTGGATGAGCCCACCACCGGACTGCACTTCGAGGACGTACGGGTATTGCTGGACGTCCTGCACCGGCTGGTCCATCTGGGGAACACCGTGGTGGTGATCGAACACAACCTTCACGTGGTCAAGACGGCGGATTGGGTCATCGATCTGGGGCCGGAAGGTGGGGAGGCCGGGGGAGGGATCGTGGCCGAAGGAACTCCGGAAGAGGTGGCAAAAGAACCCGGCTCCTATACCGGCCAACATCTGGCACACCTTCTTTTCCGGGATTAGAGGTCCGCCATTGCCCGGTCAATCGAAGACGAGATCAGGAACCTCATCCGATCGGCCCTCTTCTAGTTTCCGATTCGGGGTATTACTCATATTTTGTGGTCTTCCCCCTTTGGACTCGGGGGAACCCGATCCGAAACTGCCGCAGAGGGGGCATCGTAGTGCGTGATGCGGCCTCCGTCGGACTACAACCCAGGGAGAAGGGTTCATGGTTACCCGAGACGATCTGGAAAGCTACCTAATCCGAATGGATCTGGATTTCGAAGAGATTGACGAGGGGATGTTCCTCGTCCATCCTCGAAACGATGGACCACCCGTGGTGGTTCACCATTCCCCGCCCCTCTTGGTGGTTCGGTTGAAGATCATGACCGTTCCGAAGGGGAGGGAACTCGGCGATCTGTTCAGATCCCTTCTGGTCTGGAACGCCACCGACGTGGTCCACGGTGCCTATGGCATCGAGGAAGAGGATCTGGTCCTGACCGACACACTGGAGTTGGAAACGCTGGACTTCCCGGAGCTGCAAGCCTCCCTCGAGAGCATGCAGATGGCGTCAGCCAGCCATATCAATCAGATCAAGACTCTGGCCGGCACCGGCCAGGAGGGCTGAGGCAATGGGAATCTTCCAGAAGTTGTCGACTGTGCTGAAATCGAATATCAACGATCTGATCGCCAAGGCCGAAAATCCGGAGAAGATGCTGAATCAGATCATCCTGGATATGAGGGACCAGTTGGCCAAGGCCAAGCGGGAAGTGGCGGCGGCCATCGCGGATGAGCGAAAACTTCGGGCTCAACTGGACGATGAGGTCAAGCAGACCCGGGATTGGGAGCATCGGGCCATGCTTGCGGTGAAGGAGGGCCGGGACGACCTGGCCAAGCAGGCCCTGATCCGGCAGCAGGAGCACGCCCAGAGGGCGGCGTCCATCGACCAGACCTGGACCTCCCAGGCTCAGGAGACCGAGAAGCTGAAGGGATCTCTCCGCCAGCTCAATGACAAGATCGAAGAGGCCAAGCGGAAGCGGAACCTCCTCATCGCCAAGCAAAAGCGTGCCCAGGCTCAGAGGCGGATTCACGAGACCATGTCCGGGCTCTCGGACACCTCGGCTTTTGAGGCTTTCAACCGCATGGCGGAGAAGATCGAGGAATCGGAGCGCCGGAGCCTCGCACATGCCGAAGTGACCGAAGCCCTTACCGGGGATACGTTGGAGCAGGACTTCCTTCGGCTCGAGGCAGGCCATGGCTCGGTCGATGTTGATGACCGGCTCCTGGCCCTCAAGCAGGAGATGGGCCTCATCGCCGGTCCGGGATCCAAGGAGCCCAAGGCCCTTACCGCGGGGCAAGAAGAAGAGGAAGAGGGTGTCGAAGCGGAGCCGAAGGAGGATCAGGCGCCCGTTGCCGACGCCGTACTTCTGGAGGAATTTGAGCAACTCGGGAAGAGGAAGACCGAGGAGTAGGGACGTTCTCTCTCGCCCCATTCCTTAACCGAAACCCGAGGAAACCAACGCCATGAGCACTGTTTACCTCAACGGCGAATACATCCCGAAGGAAAAGGCGTTCATCTCCGTGGACGACCGGGGGTTCTTGTTCGGAGATGGAATTTATGAGGTGACGGCCCTCTACCGGGGCAAGATGTTCCGATGGGATCGACACCTGGCTCGGATGAAACGGGGTTTGGCTGCCCTGAGGATCGATTTCGACCCTTCGAGCCTCGAAGAAGTGCACAACCGCCTGATCCGGGAGAACGGCCTAGCCTCGGCACAGGTCTCGTACGTTTATACGGAGATCACCCGGGGGGTAGCCAAGCGGACCCACAAATTCCCCCCCGTTCCGCCATCTCCAACCGTCTACCTCTTCGCCGGCGCGTATCAGAGACCGGCGAGGAAGGATTGGGAACAGGGGTACCGGTCCGTCACCGTTCACGATGTGAGGTGGGCCCGGAGGGACATCAAGACCATCCAGCTCCTTGCCAACGTACTGGGTGCCCAGGCGGCAGCGGACCACGGCGTGGATGAGATCGTCTTTGTGAACGAGGGCATGGCCATCGAGGGGTCCCATAACAACCTCTTCATGGTCTTCGGGGGAATCCTGGTGACCCATCCCCTGTCCAACCAGGTGCTTCCGGGAATTACCCGTGAGGTCGTGTTCGACCTGGCGAAAAAGCTGGGGTACGAGATCCAGGAAAGGCCGGTTCCCGTCGCGGAGATGTATCATGCCGATGAGATGTTCCATTCCGGAACGCTCTCGGAGGTGAAGCCTTGTATCGAAGTCGATGGAAAGGCCATTGGCGATGGCAAGGTCGGGCCCGTGGCTCGGGCCCTCTTCGACGCGTTTCTTGCCGAAACGGGCAGCGCCGACTAAGAAGGGTTATCAGCCTCAGCCGCTCTTAGGTGGGGCCATCGGCGATGGCTCACCGTCTACGTCTGAGTTCCCCCGGGGGGCCCCCCCTGAACGTCCAGAGGGGGTCCCTGCCGTCCGCTCGACGACTCACGGAAAAGATCGCCGGGGCCCCGACCCAGGTCTGGACTCCACCATCGCTCCGGTCCAAGGCTTGGTCCTGTGGATGGATGAACATCCCGTCCAGAGAAAGGGTGTCTCTGGCCTCCTCCTCCTCCAGATCCCCGATTTCCGCAAAGGTGCCGTCCTCCTCGAGGAGGGGATCCTCATAGTTGACCAAGAGGTCGGCCCTGAAGGGGGGTAGACCGGGAATCACCACCGTGCCGCCGGTGATGAGGAGGTCTCCGATGCGCCTCCCGTTGGCGGGAAGGGCCTGGTAGGCATCCGTTCCCACCCCCACGTAACTCCCAGTGGCGATGGATTCCAGAGCCGCCAGGAGCGCCACGAAGTTCACCTTCCGCAGGTACTGTTTTTGGGGATCGTCTTCCCATCCCCCCGACTCCACCAGGATCGTGCTGGTTCCCCACTGGGTGATGAGGTCCCCAAATGCCCGGGGGTTGAAGGTGTCGTCGTACTTGGCGATTTGACCTCCGACCATGGGCTCCATGCTCTGTATCATCACACCCATGATCTCCATGGCCCGGAGCCGAACGTCGTTGACGGCCCTGCTGTGGTCGAATGGCGGAGAAAGGAGGGCGATGGCCACTCCCCGGTCTGTGTTCCCGACCCTGGTTCCTATTCCCTGGTCATGGAGGTTGAAGCCGACGGACGGATCCAGTTCGTCGCGCACGGCCTTCAAAACCCGGGCCTCGGGTGTGGCCTGGGCCCTGGCGTCCCGGTTGATGTCGATTCCCTGCGCGTTCCTCCTCTGAAAACGCTGGGCGCCATCGGGGTTGAGCATGGGGAGGGTGTGGACGGTGAGCCCGTCCAATATTGTGCGAACCACCCGGTGATTCGGCTTCTCCGCCACCAGGGCGTAGAGATCGGCCAGAGCCATGGTCGCCGTGCTCTCGTCCCCGTGCATCTGGGACCAGAGGAGGACGGATACGGGACCTCGACCGAATGAGATGGTCCGGAGTGGCCTGCCCTCACCGCTTTCTCCCACCGTCCTCACACGAAAGCGGTCCGTGTCCCGCACGATCCGGCTCACCACTCCCCAGTAGGTGTCCTGGTCAAAACGACGGTCATCCAGCCCCCGGAGGCGGATTTCGTCGTGGAGGTCAGCGTACATCCCCGTAGACGGTGCGGCGGGGGAAGGATGGTCCCCCGACCGGACAGCGCTGCAACCGGCGGCGTTCAACAACGCGAGGGTTGCAGCCAGGGGTCCAAATGTTCGTGCGTTCATTTTGATTCTTTCCTGGATTGTGTCCAAGCCCATCACTCGGGCGGGCCCCTATCGGGCGGGCCCCTAGTAGATGAGGTATCTGTTTCTAAGCTCGAGGAAGACCGCCAGAGCCTCATCCCAACCCTCTCGAAGGACATCCACCGGATGTCCGGCCTCTACACCCTCTCTCAACCGGTCTGTTCCGGCCAGCCTGTCGAAGTGCCCCGGGCGCCACTCCCAACGGTCTCCCGACATGCGCCGTGTTTCCCGTAGGAGAGCAAGGGCAGCCAGGGTGGGGTCGTAGTCCGGGCTCAACGAGATAAGGCGGACTCCTTGGACTTCCTGGTTGGGGAATTTGCCATCCCCCGGGGCCGTCGGCGTGAAGCGAACGGCCCGAAATTCAGCTCCCGGAATCTCATACCGGGCCAGGGCCGCTGCCAGGGAGTCCCCATTCAACCAGGGGGCCCCGACGATCTGGAATGCCATGTCCGTGCCGCGACCGACGGAGAGGTTCGTCCCCTCGAAAAGACAGGTCCCCGGATAGTGCAGGGCGCTCTCCACGGAGGGCATGTTCGGGGAGGGTGGGACCCAGGGGAGGTTCGTATCCCCAAAGGTCATTTCCCTCTTCCACCCGTCCATCCGAACCACCCTGAGGTCCACCTGGATTCCGAACTCCCCCACGTAGAGGCGGGCCAGCTCTCCGGCCGTCATCCCGTGCCGCATGGGCACCGGGTAGAGTCCCACAAAGCTGGCAAAATCCGGTTCCAGGACCGTTCCCTGAACCGCCACACCCCCGATCGGGTTGGGCCGGTCCAGCACCAGAAGGGGGATTCCGGCCTCCCCTGCCGCTTCCATGGCCCTTGCCATGGTGGAGACGTAGGTATAGTAGCGAGTTCCGACGTCCTGGATATCGAAGAGAATGGCGTCCAGTCCTTCCAACATCTCCGGAGTGGGCTTCTGGGTCTGACCGTACAGGGAGTGGATAGGGAGCCCGGTCCCCTCATCTGTCTGGTTCAGGATCTCTACCCCACCCTCCGCTTCTCCTCTGAGGCCATGTTCCGGTGAGAAAAGGGCGACCAGCTCGACCTGGGGCGCCTCGGCCAGTCGATCGATTCCGTGGACCTTTTTGCTATCGATGCCGGTGTGGTTCGTGATGAGGCCGACCCTGAGCCCCTGAATCAGGTGGATGGAGTCCGAGAGGAGAACTTCGAGACCAGGGCGAACGGGCGTCGGTATCAGGTGTAGTACCGGAGGGTCGGGAATATTCGATCCCTGGCCGGAGGATTCGTTTCCACCTGGCCCGCAGGCCCCAAGGGCGAGGAGGGACGCAAGAAGGACGGAGGATTGTGGGGTTCTTTTGGGCCTCATAACTTGCTCCTCGGTTTCTGTTGGGGAACGAATCCGGCGTCCGTCCGGCCATGGGGCAACTTCGGTGCCCCCTCTCCGTCCGTCAACGCGCCCTCCTCCTCGGACACGACACAGCCCAAGGGCTTGATCCAAGATGAAGGTAACCCTACCGCTTGCTCGTCTTTTTTGGGCCGCAGGCCCCCTGTGCCTGGGCGCCCTGGCCGGTTGCACCACCGGGGGTGCGGGAGGCAGGAATCCCGCTGCAGCCGACCCCGCTACCCATCCCCCGGTGGCGGCGGAGGCTGATACGCTTGGGCCGCCTCCGACCCTCGGGGAACCGGGGGTCGTGGGGGATACGCTCACCAGGGAGCCCCCCCCCGTATTCGACTCTTTGGCTGACTCGGTGCTTTCCACTCTCACGTTGGAGGAAAAGGCCGGGCAACTCCTGATGCCGTGGGTGTTGGGTGACTTCGCACCGGATGGGTCGGCAAGCAGGGAACGAATAGTGGAGATGGTGACGGACATGGAGGTGGGGGGCATCATCGTGTCCGTCGGATCTCCAACCGAGGTGGCGGTGAAGCTGAACCAGGCCCAACGCGACGCCAAGATACCCCTCCTGGTGGCAGCGGACCTGGAGACGGGCGCTGGTTTCCGGTTCCGGGGGGCGGCATACCTGCCGGGCCCCATCTCCCTGGGGGGAGCCACCGAGTTTCCCTCCCTCATGGCCTTGGGTGCCACGGGGGACGAAGCGTTGGCGGAAGCGATGGGTCGAGTGACGGGGCTGGAAGCCAGGGCCCTGGGCGTCCACGTCCCCTTTGCTCCGGTCCTGGACGTGAACAACAATCCGGACAACCCCATCATCAACATTCGGTCCTTCGGAGAAGATCCGGAGGTTGTCGCACGCCTGGGAGCGGCCTTCGTGAGGGGAGTCCAGGGGGCGGGGGGGATCGCTACCGGGAAGCACTTTCCTGGGCATGGAGACACGAAAACCGACTCCCACCTGGACCTTCCGTTCATCAACGTTCCCCGTGAACGCCTGGACAGGGTGGAGCTCCCGCCCTTTCAAGCGGCCATCGATGGAGGAATCGGGGGGATCATGACAGCGCATCTCTCCATTCCTGCGTTGACGGGAGACGACGGGGAGGTCTCCACCCTTTCCCCGAAGGTCATCACCGGCCTTCTCCGAGAGGAAATGGGCTTCGGCGGCCTGATCTTCACCGATGCCATGGACATGAACGCCATCGACCGATGGTACGGCAGGGAGGAGGCCGCCGTGCGGGCCTTGGAAGCCGGTGTTGATGTCCTTCTCATGCCCCCCAGCCCCGAGGCGGCTCGACAGGGGATCGTGTCCGCTGTCCTGGCGGGCCGGCTTTCCGAGGATCGGTTGAATGCTTCTGTCCTTCGGGTCCTTAGCGCCAAGGAGGGATTGGGCCTCCATCGGAACCGGGAGGTTCCGGTGGAGGAAGTGGCTCGGCGGGTGGGAATCCGGGAGCACGAAGAGGTAGCTCAGGAGGTTGCCGACCGGTCCATGACCCTGCTCAAGAACGAGAAGAATCTTCTCCCCCTCCTGGGTACCAGGACGGCCCGGGTCCTCTCCGTGACCCTCAGAGGGCCCACGGATCTCATGGCGGGGCGGGTTGTGAATACCGGTCTCAGGTCCCGATACCCCCGTCTGGAAACGGCCACCCTGGATCGTGACACCCGAGCGGATGTCTATTCTGCGCTCCTAACGAGGGCCCGCAGCACCAACCTGGTAGTGGTGTCCCTCTTTGTACGCATCTTGTCTTCCTCCGGCAGCGTGGCGATTCCAGCAGAAACGGTGAAGTTCATACAGGCGCTGGCGCGGGAGGATATTCCCCATGTCGTCATCTCTTTCGGGAATCCCTACCTCCTGGCGGAGTTTCCGAATGCTCAGGCCTATCTTCTGGCCTGGAGCGGGGCCGACGTGAGCCAACGAGCTACGGTTCGTGCGCTGTTTGGGGAAATCGAGATTCAGGGGAGGACGCCGACCCGGATCCCCCCCCACTTCGAAATAGGGGACGGTATTCATGTTCCGGTCAGGCAGGGGCGACGTGACTTGTAAGAGGAGAGCCATCGCAGGGGCGTTCCTTCTCTTTTCCTGGTTGGTGGCGAGTTGTGGACCCCCAGCCCCATCGGGCCCTCCATCCGCGCCGGCGATCCTTCTTCCGGAGCCCGATGCCGCAGGGCGGCAGTGGGTCGAAGAGACGCTCTCCTCCCTCACCCTCAGAGAAGCCATCGGCCAGCTGGTTTTCCCCTGGATGTCCGGGGCTTATACCTCTACGACCGGCCCCGAATTCCAGGAATATGCCCGGTATGTGGAGGAGGCGAGGATTGGGGGGGTCGTCATCTCCATCGGCCTGCCGCATACGTACGGCGCCAAATTGAATGCCCTCCAGGCCAGGGCCGGAATCCCCCTTCTCGTGGCATCGGATTTCGAGAATGGTGGCCCGGGGATGCGGATCAACCACAGCTATGCTCTGCCCACCCTTTTGCCCCAGGGAGGCGGCACCTCCTTCCCGCCGACCATGGCCTTCGGAGCCATCGGTGAGGAACGGTTCGCCTGGGAGTACGGCCGCGTAACAGCAATCGAGGCAAGGGCCGTTGGCGTTCACCTGAACTTCGCCCCGGTCCTGGACGTGAACTCCAACCCCCTGAACCCCATCATCAATACCCGGTCTTTCGGCCAGGACCCCCACATCGTGGCCGACCTGGGTGCCGCGTACCTGGCCGGCGCCAGGGAAGGCGGTGTCCTCACCACCGCGAAACACTTTCCGGGGCATGGGGACACGAAGACGGACTCCCATGTCGAGCTCCCCATCGTGGACGCGGACCGGGACCGGCTGGAAGCTCTGGAGCTGATTCCCTTCCGGCGAGCGGTGGCTGAGGGGGTGGATGCGGTCATGACCGCTCACGTGGCGGTTCCCGCCATCCTCGGGCCCGACGGCCCCCCTGCCACGCTTTCCCACTTCTTCCTCACCGAACTGCTCCGGGAAGACATGGGGTTCGACGGACTCCTCCTCACCGACGCCATTCGGATGAGGGCCATCTCCGACGGGTATGGCATTGGGGAATCGGCGGTCCTGGCTGTCGAGGCCGGGGCAGATATCATTCTTGCGCCGGCAGATATCTGGGTCACCGTAGATGCCCTGGAGGAAGCGGTTCTTTCCGGAAGAATCTCCCGGGAGCGACTCGATGCGTCCTTGAGGCGAATCCTGGAAATGAAAGCCCGGGTGGGGCTCCACCAGAACCGAATGGTGAACCTCGCCCGAATCGGGGAGGTGGTCGCGTCCGAAGAACACCTTTCATTGGCTGATTCGGCAGCCACGCGGTCCATCACTCTTCCCAGGGACCGGGAAGGGTTGATCCCGGTAGATCCCCGGCGGTATGCCAGGGTCCTCCATGTGGTGTACGCCCGGGCGGAGGAGCTCACCGCGGGCCTAGCCCTCAGCGCGTCCCTCGGGGTTTACTTCAAGGACCTCACCATCCGGCGTTTGACCCCGGACAGTCCAGCCTCAGAGTATCAGGAGCTCGCCTGGGTCCGGGGGGAGTCGGACCTGGTGATCGTGAGCGCTTTCGTGCCCCCTCGCGCCGGGGCCGGGGACGTGGCCGTGCCCACGCTGTTTTCTCGCTTTGTCGAGGAAAGCGGGGAAGGGAAGCCCACTGTCGTCCTTTCCTTGGGGAACCCCTACCTCCTCACCTCCTTTCCGGGAGTCGGGAGCTACCTCCTGGCCTGGGGGCCTCACGAGGTGTCCCAAAGGGCTGCGGTCAGGGCCCTGGTGGGGGAGTCCGCAATTTCCGGGCGTCTTCCCATTTCCTTACCACCCCTCCATCAGGTGGGAGAGGGGCTAAGAAGGGAGGCGGTCCCCGACGTCCCCAGGCTTGGCCTTGGGTCGGAGCAGGAGATGGAGATTGGAGTATTCAGGCGGGAGGGTGGCGCCGTCCGGGGCGAGGGGAAGGGTAATGGGGAAGAAGCCGTCATTTCCGTGCTTGAAGCGAATCCGGCCGAGGTGGGGATGGATCCCGAAGCCCTCCGGGCCATCGACTCCCTCATCCTTGCGGCCATCGCCGACTCGGCCTCTCCCGGGGCCGCCCTGGCCGTGGGTCGCAGGGGGAAGCTCGTCCGTCTCCGGGGCTACGGGCGGCTGGATTGGGACCAGGACGCCCCTCCCGCCACGCCAGCCTCCATCTGGGACATGGCCTCGGTCACCAAGGTGTCCGCTACTACCACGGCGGCCATGATCTTGGCGGAGTCAGGGCGGTTGGATCTTGATGCGCCCGTAGTGAGCTACCTGCCGTGGTGGAGTGCAGGGGACCCCCGAAAAGAGATGGTGACGGTGCGGCATCTCCTCCTGCATCGGGCCGGGCTCCCTCCTTTCCGAAGGTTCTTCCTGGAAATGGAGGGAGAGGAGGCCTTCCGACGCGCCATCGCCGACCTCCCCCTGGACTATGCCCCGGGGGATTCCACGGTCTATTCCGATATCGGGTTGATGACGGTGGCCTTCATCGTGGAGGAGATTACGGGAACGAAGTTGGATGTGTTCCTCCGAGATCGGGTGTGGGGACCTCTGGGAATGCAGGACACGGGATTTCGACCCGATTCAGCCCTCCTTCCACGAATCGCACCGACGGAGGTGGACACCACCTTCCGGTTCGGCCACGTCCACGGCGTCGTCCATGACGAAAACGCCTTCGCCATCGGAGGGGTCGCGGGGCACGCCGGGCTCTTTTCCTCGGCCCGGGACCTGGCTGTTCTTGCCCAGGCCCTCCTGGAAGGCGGTGCGGTTCTACCCTGCGCCGGGGAACCCGGAAGCGGGGTACCATGCTCCACCCTTCGCACCGGCCCCGTGCGAATCGTCTCCCCCACCACCGTCGAGCTCTTCACCCGGCGCCACGACTCGACGGCCTCCAGAGCCTTGGGATGGGACACCCCACAGAGAGGATCCTCCAGTGGGAACTACCTGTCGGAGAGAGCCTTCGGACACACGGGGTTCACCGGCACCTCCATCTGGATCGATCCTGACCTGGACCTCTTCGTGGTCCTTCTTACTTCCCGAACCAACCCCACCCGGGAAAACTCGAAGTACGTGCCGCTGAGACGAGCCCTCCACGATGCGGTGGCCCGGGCCGTCACCGACCGACCGGTCCAGGAGCGAAAGTGGTGAGGCGAGGCCGATGATGCTTCAGAGTCGAGAGCGAATACGTGTGGTTCTCATGGATGACCATGAATCCATGTCCAGGGCGCTGGCGGAGAGAATCGCCGGGACCATCCGGGAGCGGAATGCCCGGGGAGACCATGCGGTTCTGGGTCTGGCCACTGGATCCACTCCCATTGGGGTCTATCGGGAGCTGATCCGCATGCACCGGGAGGAGGGATTGGATTTTTCCCGGGTCCTGACCTTCAACCTGGACGAGTACTACCCCATGGACCCGGGGAGCCACAACAGCTACGTCCGCTTTATGTGGGAGAATCTCTTCAGTGCCCTGGAGATCCCTCCCGGTAACGTCCACGTCCCCGATGGCACTACTCCCCGGGACGAGTTGGAGCGGTACTGCCGGGACTATGACGAAGCCATACGATCCGCGGGCGGCATCGACTTCATGCTCCTTGGCATCGGCCGGAGCGGGCACATCGGCTTCAATGAGCCCGGATCCCCCCGTGAATCCAGGACCCACCTGGTATTTCTGGACTCCATCACCCGGGCCGATGCCGCCTCCGACTTTTTTGGCGAGGAGAACGTGCCCCTGGAGGCCATTACCATGGGGGTGGCCTCCATCCTGGATGCCCGGGAGATCGCACTGCTCGCAACCGGGGAGCATAAGGCCCGGGTGGTTCGAAGGGCGGTGGAAGGTGAGGTCCATCCGGATGTGGCCGCCACCTACCTCCAGACCCATCCCAACGCCACCGTCTACCTCGATCGGCCCGCGGGCGCCGACCTCACCCGGGTGGCTACTCCCTGGCTCCTCGGGGAGGTGGGCTGGACTCCACGCAAGGAGACGGAGGCCGTGATCTGGCTCAGCCTGAGCGTAGGCAGGTCGATCCTCCGCTTGTCGGCCAAAGACTACAGGGATAACCATCTTTCCTCCCTGATGGCTCGATACGGATCGGCCGAGGCGCTGAACGGAGAGGTCTTCAATCGGCTCATCTCCAAGATCCGCGGGAAGAGCAAGCTGCCGACGGGAAGGAGGGTCCTGGTCTTCTCTCCCCACCCTGACGACGACGTGATCTCCATGGGGGGGATTCTCAGGAAGCTTGTGGAGAATGGGAATGAGGTCACGGTCGCCTATCAAACCTCAGGGAACATCGCGGTTTTCGACCACGACGTCCGGCGGTACCTGGATTTCCTGGAGCGGGGAGAGGCTCTCCTTGGGGGGGGGACGGGGGGGTCGAAGGAAAAGGTGGCCGAGATCCGGGAGGCCCTGGCCAGAAAGGCTCCGGGGGAAGTGGACATTCCGGAGGTGCAGGCGCTGAAACGGGTCATTCGGGAGACCGAAGCGCTATCGGCGTTGGAGAGCGTCGGCCTGAGTGCGGGGGGGGCCCGGTTCCTGAATCTTCCCTTCTATCAGACTGGGAAAGTACGCAAGGATCCGGTCACGGAGGCCGACGTAGGGATCGTTCTACAATCCCTCGGAGAATTGGCGCCGGAGTTGGTGTTTGCCGCCGGAGATCTTTCCGACCCTCACGGGACTCACCGGATGTGCCTGGACGCCGTCCGTAGGGCCCTCTCTGCCTACCAAGGCCCTCCTCCGGAAATGTGGCTTTACCGAGGGGCATGGCAGGAATGGTCCATCGCCGAGTCATCGGTGCTGGTTCCCCTTTCCGAGGGGGAGCTTCGGCGGAAGAAGCTCGCCATCTTCAAGCACCAATCCCAAAAGGACAAGGCTCCCTTCCCGGGCCCGGACGAAAGGGAGTTCTGGCAGCGGACGGAGGCTCGAAACCGGGGCACCGCAGACGTCCTGGTGAGCCTCGGTCTCCCGGCCTACTACGCCATGGAGGCGTATGTGGTCGAGCTGCAGGGGATGCGGATCCAGAACCCTCCGGTGGCAACATCGACCCTTGGAAGGTAACCCTGACGGTCCGAGGTAATCGCCCATGACGTCCGTGACCTTTCTGGATTTTGCGGTCATCCTCGCCTACCTCCTGGGAGTCACCATCTGGGGGGCTTGGTTGGGGCGGGGCCAGAAGGGAGGCACCGACTACTTTCTGGGGAATCGTGAGTTACCCTGGGGAGCCGTCATGCTTTCGGTGGTGGCCACGGAAACCAGCACCCTTACTTTCCTCAGCATCCCCGGGGTGGCGTATCTCGGTACCCTTTCCTTCCTTCAGCTTACGGTGGGCTACCTGGCAGGTCGCATCGTGGTGTCTCTCCTCCTCCTTCCGGCCTACTACCGGGGGGAGTTGACCACCGCGTATGCCCTTCTGGAAACCCGATTCGGGGTGGGCACCCGCCGGTTCACCTCGGCCATCTTCATGGTGACCAGACTCCTGGCCGATTCCGTACGCCTCTTCGCCACAGCTATCCCATTGGCTCTGGTCACCGGGTGGCCCTATCCGGTTTCCATTGCAGTCATCGGGTCGCTGACCCTGGTGTATACGTATCTTGGAGGGATCAAAGCGGTAGTGTGGGTAGACGCCCTCCAGATGATGCTCTATCTGCTGGGCGCGGTCGTAGCAGCCATGGCTCTCCAGTCTCTCATTCCCGGGGGTTGGGGGGAGGTCCTCGCCGCATCGAGGGAAGCCGGAAAACTGGCCGTCCTCGACTTCCAGTTCTCCCTCGCGGTGCCCTATACCTTCTGGGCCGGCCTGATAGGCGGGGGTTTCCTCACCATGGGTTCCCACGGTGCCGACCAGCTCATCGTCCAGCGGCTCCTGACCTGCAAGGACCTGAGGGCCTCCCAGAAGGCACTGGTTTGGAGCGCGGTGGTGGTGATGGCCCAGTTCCTGATCTTCCTCCTGGTGGGGCTGGGGCTCTGGGTTTTCTACGGGGGAGCCGCCTTCGAGCGCTCCGACGAGATCTTCGCGCGGTTCATCGTGGAGCAGCTTCCGCCAGGGGTCACCGGGCTGTTGATTGCCGGGATCTTCGCAGCCGCCATGTCGTCCCTCTCCTCCTCCATCAACTCTCTCGCCTCGGCTTCGGCCTACGACTTCTGGGCACCTCTCAAGGGCCTCACAGGGGACGAAGGGAAGATCCTGAAAGCCGGGAAGGGCTTCACACTCCTCTGGGCGGCTCTCCTGATCGGCGGGGCGATCCTGTTCATCCCCCTCAGCACCAGCACCAGCGCTGTGGAGGTGGCCCTGGGGATCGCCTCCGTCGTGTACGGGGGCCTGCTGGGGGCCTTCGGCCTGGGAATCCTCGCCGACCGGGCGGATCAACGGAGCACCATGTTCGGAATGGCTGCCGGAATCGGGGTGGTCATGGTGATCTGGCTCACCATTCCGGACCGCGTCGCCTGGCCCTGGTTCGTCCTGATTGGAACCACGGTGACCTTCTTCGTGGGGTGGGCCCTGGGCCGGAACCGAGTCGCATGATTGACGGTGACAACCCCCCCGCCGACTCCCCTTCGAAAGTTACCCCCTTCGTGGTGGGTGTGGACGGCGGGGGCACAGGGTCCCGGGCCATGGTGATGGATCTGTCTGGCCGGGAGCTCGGGAAGGCCCACGGGCCTCCTGCGCTGGTCAACCCTTCGAACCCGGGAGCCGCCGCCGATGCGATCGCCCTCACGGTGAGGAAGGCGGTGGCCCAGGCCGACCTGGAACTCCCCGCCCGTGCGCTCTGGACAGGGTTGGCTGGAGCCGGCCGGAGCGGAGCACGTGAGGCCGTGGAAATCGCCCTGCGTTCCCAGCGATTGGCTTTGGAGACACGAGTGGGGATGGATGTGGAAGGGGCTCGCCAGGACGCATTCGGTCCCGAGCCCGGCTTTCTCCTGGCCGTTGGGACGGGTTCGATGGTGTGGGGGAGGGACCCGGAGGGCCGTGAGGTGAGGGTGGGAGGGTGGGGAGGCCAACTGGGAGAGGAGGGGAGTGGCTATTGGTTCGGGATGGAGGGCATGAGGGCCGTGCTCCGGGCCTCGGACCTCCGGGACCCTCCGACCCGCTTGACCAAGGCTCTTCTCGGGGCCCTTCAGCTTCCCTCCGCACAGGATCTGGTGCCCTGGGTCGCCCAGGCTTCCAAGGCGGAGGTGGGTGCGTTGGCCCCCCTGGTTCTCGGTGCCGCCGCCCGGGGTGATCCTGCGGCGAGAGCCATCCTCGCTGCGGGCCTGGAAGCCTTGGGACGACATCTGGACGTGGTCCGAAAGGTATGGGCTCCCTGGGGGCCGTCCTTCCCCTTGGCCGTGGTGGGGGGCCTCCTGGAGGAGGGCGGGCTTCTGAGGGGCCCCATGTTGGAGATCGCGCTGGAACGGGGAGCGGACCTCCACCCCGACCCGGTCATCCCGGCCCGGGGAGCGGCTCGGTTGGCTCTGGGGCTTCTACCCACTGCCTAATTGGCAGAATCCGCCCAGTTCAAGGACGGCATCCTTCACGGCCAGATGCCCCAGGCGCCCCAGGCCAAGAGCCGAAAGGTGACCATCAAAACGGCGGAATGATGCCGGTCATGAGGGCAGGTATTCCCTACGGTCCCCTTACCAGATCTCCCAACTCCTGGAATATCTCCGGGGAATTCGCGGCCAGGATCGATCCGTCCTCCAGGTCGATCTCCGACCCGTCCAGTCGAGTGGCCATCCCGCCAGCCTCCCGGAGGATGACCAGCCCCGCCGCCACGTCCCAGGGACTCAGGTAGTCTTCCTCCCAGAAACCATCCAGGATTCCCTCGGCCAGATAGCAGAGATCCAGCGCTGCCGATCCCCCGCGCCGGACCCCCCCCGATGCGGGCAGTACCCGCTGAAGCTCCTGAAGGTATCGGGGCAACAGATCAGGCTCCTTGAAAGGGAATCCCGTTCCTAACAGAGCGGTCCTCACGGAGCGAAGGGAGGAGACTCGAATGCGAAGTCCGTTCTTGAAGGCACCCTGGCCGCGGCGGGCCCACCACCGCTCTCCGGTTCGGGCCGCAACCACCGCGCCCGCCTCCAGGACGACCGTCTGGCCATGACCGGCGCCAGCCGAAGTCTGCTGGACCCGTCTACCCACCCCAACGGAGGCTGCGAACTGGGGATGCCGGTGGAGGTAGTTGGTGGTTCCGTCCAGCGGATCCACGATCCAGAGGTACCCTCCGTCCTGCGGCCATCCTCTCTCAGCTCTTCCGCCATCCTGATCTCCGGTATCCTGATCTCCGGTATCCTCTTCGGCCAGGACCCGATGATCGGGAAATCGCTTGAGAATTACGGCAATGGCCGCCTCCTGGGCCTCCAGATCTACCCGGCTCACAAAATCGCTCGGCGCCTTTTCCTTCACGCCGTCCAATCCCACTTCTCCGAAGTACTGGAGATGAACTCGAGCGGCGGCCTCGGCGGCCTCCAGGGCGGTAGAGAGAAGTGAATCCATCGGGTACGACCCTTTTCGGAGGGTTCCGGGGTCCGGGAAAGGGCGGTAACTTAACGCCTTCATTGTGCCAGGTGCGAACATCGGGTACCCAACTGGATCGATCCAATCTATGAGCGGTCAGCAGGCGGCATCGGGGAAGCGGCGAATCTTCAGCGGAGTCCAACCCAGTGGAGAAGCCCACCTGGGGAATTATCTAGGTGCCTTCCGACAATGGGTGGCTCTCCAGGATACCTACGATTGTCTCTTCTGCATCGTGGACCAGCACGCCATCCTGGGGCAGTATGATCCTGCCCTTCTCCCGCAACGGATCTTTGACATGGCCGTTAACCTTCTGGCCGTGGGCCTGGATCCGAACCGCTGTACCATGTTCGTCCAATCCGAAGTTCCTGAGCACACCGAACTGGCTTGGCTATTCAATGCGGTGACCCCGGTGGGGGAGCTGGAGCGGATGACCCAGTACAAGGACAAGTCCTCCCGGGTGGAGTCCATTCCGGCGGGGCTCCTGAATTATCCCATCCTCCAGGCCGCAGACATCCTCATCTACAAGGCCGAGGCTGTTCCAGTCGGAGAAGACCAGCTCCAACATCTGGAGTTGGCCCGGGAAATCGCTCGGAAATGGAATGCCCAGTACGGGGAGCTCTTTCCGGAGCCTCAGGCGATAGTGGGAGGCACGGGCCGCATCATGGGGTTGGACGGGGAAGCAAAGATGAGCAAATCCTTGGGCAACACCGTGGGGCTCCTGGCTGAGCCCGACGAGATCTGGGCCCAGGTCCGTAAAGCGGTAACCGATCCTCAGCGGATTCGCAGGGACGACCCGGGGCGGCCCGAAGTCTGCAACGTCTACTCCCTGCACGAGTTCTTCACCGACCCCACGGACCTTCCGGACATCGCGGAGAAATGCCGCACCGCCCAGCGGGGCTGCGTGGACTGCAAGAAGATCCTTGCAGAGAATATCGCCCGAGAGTTCGCTCCCTTCCGGGAGAGGGCGGCCCAATTTCGCGGGGCGCCTGAAGAGGTCGCACAGATTCTCGCTCGAGGCGCCGAGCAAGCCGGTTCCATTGCTCGCGATACCATGGCTGAGGTTCGAAAACACATGGGGATGGACTGGCGGAAAGCCTTGGCCTAGGAGTTCGCCCCGGTGTTGAGGTGGGGCAGGAAACACGCCCATGGAAGCCGAAAGGTTGGACGAAGGCCGGGCCCGCACCTAATCTTCATGTGAGGTTTGAAATCTCCATCCAGTATTCGGAGACCTGCAGCATGATAGAGATCTTCAGGGCGGCAATCGAAAACGGAGCCAGCGACATCCACATCAAGTCCGGGGACATGGTCCGGGCCCGTCTTCACGGGAAGCTGGTGCCCATGACCGAACAGAGGTTGAGCCAGGAGCAGGTGAAGGATCTGGCCATGAAACTCATTCCCCGGGAAAAGGATCGAGAGCGAATCGATGAGCTCTTCGACCTGGACTGTTCATGGGGGCTTCCCGGTTTGGGTCGCTTCCGGGTGAACATCCTCCGGCAACGGGGGAGCTTCATGATAGTGATGCGGACCATTCCCATTGACGTACCAACCTTCGAAGACCTCCGGCTTCCCCCCATCCTCAGCTCCCTCTCTGAGGCTGAGCGGGGGCTGATCCTTGTGACGGGGATCACGGGGTCCGGGAAGAGCTCCACACAGGCTGCCATGGTGCAGTATATCAACAAGAAATATCAAAAGCATATCGTGACCCTGGAGAACCCCATCGAGTTCTTGCACAGGGACCACAAGAGCTCGGTGACCCAGAGGGACATCGGGACCGATACGGACTCATTCATGACGGGGCTCCGGGCCGCCCATCGCCAGGACCCGGATGTGATTCTCATCGGTGAGATGAGGGATACCGAAACCATCGACACGGCCCTCAAGGCGGCGGAAACCGGGCACCTGGTGGTCTCCACTCTCCACACTCAAACCGCCTTCCAGACCATCACGCGTCTCCTCGCCGTTTTCCCAAGGGATGAACAGGAAATCGTCCGCATTCGGCTGGCGGAGTCTCTCCATGCCGTAGTGAGCCAACGGTTGCTTCCAAAGAAGGAAGGGAAGGGAAGGATCGTGGCGTGCGAGATCATGCTGGTGACGGGGACGATTCGGGAGTGTATCCTGGACCCCGCAAGGACCCAGGAGATTCCTGAGCTGATCGAGGAGGGACGGCAGCATTACGGGTCTCAGAGCTTCGATCAACACCTCTTGGACATGGTCCGAGCCGACGAGGTGGAGTTCTCGGTGGCCAAGGCCAACGCCAACAACCCCGCGGATTTCGATTTGAAGGTGAACATTTTCGGTACCGACAGCACCGGACAGGGTGGGGGCGGTGGTGGCACACAACAGACGGGCTCGCCGAGGAGATGAGAAGCCTGATAGGGACAGATAAGAAGAGGGTTTTCAAGTGATAGATCTGAGTGGTGTCTTCATTCCGGCGGTGACTCCTTTCTTGCCGGAAACGGGGGAGATCGATCTCCCTGCCATGCAGGAGAACCTACGCCGTTGGGGTGACTTCCCGATCCGTGGAATCGTTATTGCCGGAACCACCGGTGAGGCGGTCCTGGTGGATGAGGAGGAACGCCTGGAGCTGGTTCGGGGTGCCCGGGAGGCTCTCAACCCGAATGTGCTCCTCACCGTGGGAACCGGACTGGAATCCACCCGGGCCACGGTTCGCCTCACTCGAGCCGCAGCCCAAGAGGGTGCCGACGCAGTTTTGGTCCAACCGCCGGCCTATTACAAAGGCGCCATGACCCCGGAAGCTCTCCGTGAGCACTATCTCGCGGTGGCCGACGCCTCTCCCGTTCCCGTGGTCGTGTACCAGGCGCCCCTGAGAATGAGTACGTTGGACCTCCCCACAGGGTTGGTGGCGGAGCTCTCCAAACACGAGAACATCGTCGGGATCAAAGACTCCAGAGGGAGCCTGGACCTCGTGGGTGAGCTGGTGGAACAGTGCCAGAATGGATTCCAGGTTCTGGTGGGGAGCGGGGCTCTCCTTTACGCAGCCCTGGAGGTCGGGGCGGTAGGGGGAATCGTGGCGGTGGCCAACATGGCGCCGGGCCCATCAGGAGAGCTTTTCCAGGCTTTCAAGGCTGGCCGGGGCTCCGAGGCGGGGCGCCTCCAACAACAGATCGGCCCCATCCACAACGAGATCGTCGGGGCCATCGGTGTCCCCGGGGTAAAGGTGGCGTTGGACCTCCTGAACTATCGCGGGGGGGAGCCCCGTCCGCCGATTCGGCCGCTGGCCGAAAAGGGAAGGGAGACGGTCCGGGAAATTTTGGTTCGAAATGGCCTTCTGGATAGTTGACCCCCATTCCCCTCCGGTCTAGCTTTCCCCGGAGGATGAAGGAGTCGACGGCCCTCCCCAGTGGAGGGCCTTTCTTTTCGCGCAACGGTCAGGCTGAAACTCCCGGGCCTGACCCCTGGAAGGAGCCGTGATTCCCGTGTCCGAAGGCGTGAGCAGGGGCCGCTGCACAGTGGTGGTGGGGGGGCAGTGGGGAGACGAGGGGAAGGGCAAGATCGTGGATGTGTTTGCCGAACAGGCGGACATCATCGCCCGATACCAGGGAGGGGCCAACGCGGGCCATACCGTCCATGTAGGGGATGAGGAGTTCATCCTCCATCAGATCCCCTCAGGGATCCTGCACCCCGAAAAGCGATGCTTGGTTGGAAACGGCGTCGTCCTGGACCCCATCCAGTTTTTCGTGGAGTACGATGCGGTCGAGGCAAGGGGGGTATCGTTGGAGGGTCGGGTCGGCGTGAGCCTCCGGGCCCATCTTCTCCTCGCCTACCACAAGCTCCTGGACCAGGGTCAGGAAGGGAAATCCGCGCAAAAGATCGGGACGACGGGACGAGGAATCGGGCCGGCCTACGAGGACAAGGTCCGCCGGCGGGGGGTCCGGGTGGTGGACCTGAAGGACGAAGGGCGGGCAAGGATCCGGCTTACCGAGGAGCGGGAGCGGGCTCGGGCCAGGCTGACCGAGGTGGGTTTCTCGGATCTAGGGGAGGCCGAGGGGTGTGTGGAAGAAACCCTGGCCATTCGGGAGCGACTGCTGGGTCTGGCCACCGACGTCGGCCTTGAAATCCACGAGGCTCTGAAGGCCGGGAAGGACGTGCTTCTGGAGGGAGCCCAGGGGACGGCTCTGGACATCGATCACGGTACCTATCCCTATGTAACTTCCTCCACCACGACCGCGGGGGGAGCTGCTTCCGGGACAGGGATAGGGCCTACCTCCCTTCACCGGATCCTGGGCGTGATGAAGGCTTATACGACCCGGGTAGGAAACGGTCCCCTCCCCACGGCCTTCTCCCCGGAAATGGATGAGAAAATCCGGACGCTGGGTTCGGAGTTTGGGGCCACCACCGGACGCCCCCGACGGTGCGGGTGGTTCGATGGGGTCCTGGCCAGGTATTCGGCCAGGGTCAACGGCCTTACGGGGTTGGCCCTTACCAAGCTGGACGTCCTCGATACGCTGCCGGAGATTTCCATCGCCACGGCCTATAGGACGCCCGATGGGGAGGTGACCGAATTCCCGGCTGACACCGGATCCTTGGCTGATGTGGAGCCGGTCTATGAGACCCTGCCTGGGTGGCAGTCCTCCACCGGAGAAGTCCGGAAACTGGAGGACCTGCCCTTCAACGCCCGGGCGTATCTGGAGCGCATCGAGGAAGTCGCCTCTACCCCGATCGATGTCATTGGGGTGGGAACTCGCAGGAGGCAGATCATCTTGGTCGGTTAGGAGAGCGGCATCCTTGGGCCTTAGGAGCGAAACGTGCGTGTCTCGACGATTGGTCTTTTCCTGGTCTTCAGCGCCGTGGGGTTATCCCCGGCTTCAGGCCAGCTTCCCTGGGAGAGTCCCCTTCTCGTAGGCCCGGGGTCTCCCGGTGGGGTTTCCGTCTTTCTGGTGGACCCGGGCGAGGGCTTGGGCGCCATGGTTCAATGGCAGGGAAAGGGTGAGACGAGGCGACTGGGCTTCCGCGTCGGATTGGCAGAGACCCACAACGATGATCTGGCGGTTTTCGGGGGCGTGGATTTCACCGGCCATCTCCTTTCCCACTCGAATGAGTTTCCCTTGGACGTGATCTGGGTGACCGGGGTGGGAGCCGGGTTGGGGGATGGTGCCGTGATCACCGTTCCCGTGGGCATTTCTCTGGGCAGGGTTATCAGCGACGGCGATGTGTGGTTCCATCCCTATCTGGGGCCGCGGCTGGTCATTGATGCGTTCCTCGGCGACGGGGAGCCTCACAGCCACGGGAACTCGGATCCCCACACCCACGGGCATGATGACCTGGCTCTTGGGCTGGCCCTGGATCTGGGCGTCGATTTCTCCTTTACGGGGGGTTGGGCTCTGAGGATCGGTGCGTCGGTGGGGGACCGGGACGGTCTGGCGGTTGGGTTCTCCATTCCGGCCGGGAGGTGAGATTGAGCTGGGAGGCTGGCTTGAGAAGAGCCTTTAATCCGGCTAGCTTACCAAGCTTTGCCGGTTCCGAGGAATCGGCAGGATGGACCCAGGACCCATGGAGTCATGTTCGACGATCTGAGCAAGAAGCTGGACGGAGTTCTGGCCAAGTTCCGGCAGCGTGGCCTCCTTACGGAGCCCATGGTCCGGGAGGGACTTAGAGAAGTACGGCGGGTGCTCCTGGAAGCCGATGTGAACTACCAGGTGACTCGGGAGTTTTTGAAGCGGGTTCAGGAAAAGGCGCTGGGAGATCAGGTCCTGAAGTCCGTTTCGCCGGGGCAGCAGATCGTCAAGATCGTCCATGAAGAGCTGGTGACCCTCCTGGGTGGGGGGGCGGAGACGGGCATCCATTGGGCGCCCGTGCCACCCACCGTCATCATGCTGGTCGGTCTCCAGGGGTCGGGTAAGACCACCACCGTGGCGAAGCTTGGCAAGCGGCTGGCCCGCCAGGGGAAGAAGTCCCTCATGGTGGCCTGTGACCTGTACCGGCCGGCGGCGGTGGACCAGCTTGTGGAGCTTGGGGCCCAGGTGGGCCTCCCGGTTCACGAGGGTGGGGAAGGGGAGGACGTCCT
>JBDRDQ010000002.1:0-3076 GCA_043820695.1 Gemmatimonadota bacterium
CGACCGCCCATCGACCCCCCCGGACCACCCTGCTGGCCCCCCATCATCCCTCCCTGGGCTCCCCCACCTCCTGCCATCATCACAACCCTGGGCCGGTGCATGAGGGTGCGAAGAGGGAATCTCTCAGCCGGGCCCAGGACCTCCACCTCCACCCCGAACAGATCGTATTCGTCCTCCATGAGGGCGATCGAAGCATTCCAGGAGAAGGCCTCGAAGGGCCGTGGGAACGCCCCTTCCATCAGCGAGTCCGGCGGATCCGCCAGAAGTTCATAGTCCAGCATCCTGATGGCCGAAATCCGATCCTCCGCCAGTGCTTGGGCCGTCAGGAGTTCTCTGGCTTGGACGGCCACCCTGATCTGTTGGGCCCGGACCTGAAGAAGGACGATGGACGCCATGCCGAGGATGGCCAGGGCCACCACAGCTTCCAGAAGAACGAAGCCGTTCCGAGGGAGGGGGATCAGCGTGCGGGTCATCTCAGTAAATCCTCACATCACCGGTCCAGGCGTCGATGGTAACGGCCCGGACCCCAAAAGGGCCTGTAAGAAGAAGGGTGTCCGCCAGCGCCGCTCCCGTGGGCTCGAAGGTGAACCGGGCCCGGGCCCGGGGCAGTTCCATCCGGACCCCCTCCGGAAGGCCGAGGGGCTCGCCCGGAACCAAGGCCTCCAGAACATCCTGCCCGCCGAGAAGGGCCAGGTTGCCGTTCCGGCTCGCGTCATCGAAGAGGGAGACGGGAGCTTCCGGACCTGGTTGGGACCCGAGTTGGATGCGCCTGGGCGTGTCGATCCACACCAATTCGGAAACGGAGTCGATGACCACGGTGACCGGTAGGCCGCTGCTTATGGCCGAGTCCCGAGCGAGCCGGAAAAGGGTATGCACTCTCTGCGTGGCCATGGTCAGATCATCGCGCTGGCCCAGGCTCAGGACCGCCGGCACCGCCACCGCAACGGCCCGGGAGATGATCGTGAGGGCCATGACCAGCTCGAGGAGGGTGATGCCGGCACACTTCCCCCGACCGTGGGCCCGCCCCGAAACACCCCGGTTCCTCATCAGAACGACCCGGCGTTCACGCCGTAGATGGCTTGGAGGAGAGCCAGCGCCACCACAGCCACGATGCCACCGAACCCCACGATCATGGCAGGCTCCACCAGGGCCACCATTCGCTCGAGGGCTCGCTCGGTCTTCCTCTCCAGGAGATCAGCCGCCTTCAGCAGAAAGTCCGCCAGCCGGCCAGCGTCCTCGCCCAGAGCCACAAGCTGGGCCAGGACGGGAGGAAAGAGCCCTCCCTCCGCGATGGCAACGTGGAGGCTGGTCCCCTCTCTCACCTTCGTCCGGATACGGTCGGTTTCGGCCTGGGCCACCGAGTCCGTCATGCAGTCTCGCGCATCCTCGAGGGCCAGGAGGAGGGGCGCTCCACCGGAGAGGAGTTCTCCGACCATCCGGGCGAAACTGGCCCCCAAGTGTTGCCTCCGCCATGACCCGATGAGCGGTAGATGGACCAAAGCCGTCGCCCCGGCTCTCCGCCCCTGACCGGTGGTCCGGAGCCATGCGAGAAGGATGGCGAAAAGGGGTAGCTGAAGAGCCAGGACCCACCACTGTTCCTGAAAGAGCATGGCCACGCCGACCACAGCAGCGGTGGTTGCTGGAAGGGCCGCACCGGAGGAGAGAAGAAGGTCTGAAAAGCGGGGGAGAACGAAGAGGACCAGGACCAGGATGGCCGCGATCCCTACCAGGCCCAGGAGGAGGGGGTAGATGGACATGGACACCAACTTCGACCGCAACTCGCTGTCCCGTTCCAGGTGTTCCGTGAGCCGCTGGAAGGCGTTGTCCAGAGATCCGCTCTTCTCCCCGGCCCGGACCAGCCCCACATACAACGACGAAAAGAGGCGGGGATGCTCGGATAGGGCCTCGGCCAACCCCTCCCCCCGCTCCACCTTGGACCGTATCGACTCCAACGCCGGCCGGACCGATTCGGGAGCTTGGGCGGTCCCCGCTGCCAGCGCCCTCGCCAGGGGCATCCCTGCCGGAAGGAGTGAGGCCACGGCTCGCGTGAACTCCAGGACGGCACCCCGGCGGCCAAACCCGAATCCCACACCCCCATTCCCGTCTTTTTGGGTTTCCTGCACATCCAACGCCAGAAGCCCCCTGCCCTCCAAATCCCGCACCACTGTCTCGGGGGACGATCCCGGCAATCGCCCCCTCATGCGCTGACCCCGGGGGTCGACGGCTTTATAGGCGTAGAGAGGCACCGGACCGTTACCAGCTCACCACGTCGGCGTCTTCGCCTTCCCCACCCAACTCTCCGTCGGCCCCCAGGGATAGAAGGTCATATCCCCTGGGATTCATCTCCCCCGGGCTGAGGTAGATGAAAGGGGTTCCCCAGGGGTCCAGCGGGACCGCCTTCCTCAGGTAAGGACCTCGCCAGTTCATGGGGAGGGGCTGAAACGTAGGTTGGAGCTGGAGTGCATCCAAACTCTGCTCGGTGGTGGGGTACCGGCCATTGTCCAATCGGTAGGCGTCGAGAGCGGCGCCGAGGAGCTCGATCTGGGAGCGGGCAGTGGCGTCCTTGGCCGTCCCCACATGCTGGAACACGTTGGGTGCAACCAAGGCCGCAAGCATGGCGATGACTGCGATGACGACCAGAATTTCGATGAGGGTGAACCCGGCCCGACCAACTGGCGGGCGCCCAGTTGCAGTAGACATGGAAGCTAGCCTCCGGAAAGGACTCTTGATCAACCTTTCAGACAGCTTAGGGACCGAAAACGTTAGAATAAACCCGGTTGGAGAAAGGCTTACCTCTTCTCAACAAGAGGTCCCCGGTCCCAAGGATGCAACTGTCAGGCAGTCGGAATGGCCAAGACGCGGCCCGTCGTATATCCTACCACCCGTTCGTGCGATCGGTCCGTCTTCCATGCACCCGGATTCCCATGCCCTATCCCATCGGCTTTGACAACGAGAAGTACCTGAGCGAGCAAACCGCCGCCATCAATGAGCGGGTCGCCCGGTTCAGCGACAAGCTCTACCTGGAGTTCGGCGGAAAACTCCTCTTCGACTTTCATGCCTCCCGGGTTCTACCCGG
>JBDRDQ010000003.1:0-5240 GCA_043820695.1 Gemmatimonadota bacterium
CCAGGGGGACCCAACCGAGAAGGCGCAGACTCAGGTGAGCGGTTCCTACCCCCGCTCCAGCCATGGCCAAGGCCGTAAAAATGACCAGCGGAAGCTCGTGGAAACCGCCTCCTCCTTTTCCCTCAGGCCGGTTCATAGGAATCTTCCTCCTGAAGCCCCAGGAGGGCTTTGAGCTCGAGGAACCACCGGTGTCGGATGCCCCCCCCCCGGATCAGCCACCCAGAAGCCGGGGTTGGCCCCGGCCGGATCCCCGAACCCGGGGATACCGATGCCCGGGCCGTAGACTCCCTCCCGGGCCTCTTTCCGGGCCTCCTCCCGGGCCTCCTCCTGCCCGCCGGTGGGTATATGGCCAAGAGCCTCGGTCGGGCAGGCTGCTACACAAGCAGGAGGTAAACCCTGCGCCAACCGATGATGACAGAGATGGCATTTGGTGACGACTCCAACGGCGGCATCGAAAGAGGGGGCTCCGAAGGGGCAGGCCATCTGGCAATACCGGCACCCGAGGCACCGGTCGGCGTCCAGAAGAACCAGCCCATCCGCTCGCTTCCGGAGGGCACCCGACGGGCACGCCCTCGTGCAAGGCGGGTTCTCGCAGTGGTGGCAGGCCACTGAGAGGTGGTAGGTGGGTCCCCCGCCGATCCTGGGCCCGTTTACCTGCAGGGTCCTTCGCCAGGACACAGCTGCGGGTAGCTGGTTCTCGATGCGGCAGGCGAGGACGCACGCCCCGCACCCCACGCACCGAGCCAGATCCAGCTTGAAACCGGGCCGAACCGGCGCCGCAACCTGAAGGGTAGGCGGTGGCCCGGTCATGCCGGTCCGACCTCCACCCTGCAGTCGTAGAAGGTCGCCCCGTATCCCATATCGGTGATCCCGTCGGCCGTAACGAGGTTCATCCAGGGATCGTCCGGCACGCAGCGGCCCTCCAACACGTGGACCACGCCCTGGCGAAGCCCCGGGTTGATGTGGACGGGAGCTTCCGCCGAGCCCCGCCCGTTCCAGATTCTGGCCACATCTCCTTCCTTCAAGCCCCGTGACAGCGCGTCCCCGGGGTGGATATCCAGGACCCGGGGGCGCTCCACCTCCCGTATCCAACGGAGGTTCCCGAACTGGGAGTGGATTCTCTCGCGGGTCTTGCAGGTCAGAAGCTGGAGCGGGTATTGGTCCGCCACTTCGGACTCGTGCCCTTCAGGTGGAGCGTCATATCCGGGGACGGGGTCCACCCCCCAAAGCTCCGCTGCCGCCTGGGATGTGAATTCCACTCTCCCGGACGGGGTCTCGAACTGGCGATCCCCCCAGGCCACCTCCCCCTGGTCCGACAGGTCCAAGGGCCGATGGCGGAGGAGGTCGAGTGCGTTTCCTCGGCCCTCCGGGAGCATGGCCCTCAACCGTTCCTCGGGGTCCAGATCGAAAGCCTCGGTGGGGAACCCGAACCGAACGCAAAGCTCCCGCCAGATCTGGGTTTCGGTCAGTACCCCTTCGGGCGGGTCCAACACCTTTTGGCGCAGCTGCAGGTAGGGATGCCAGTAGGCGGTGACCAGGTCCTCCTCCTCGAAGAGGGTCTTGGCGGGAAGAACGTAGTGGGCCAGACGGGCGGTATCGGTGAGGAACTGGTCCACCACCACCACCATCTCCAGGCCGGCGAACCCCCGAATCACCTCTTTGGTGCGGGGGTGCTGGCTTACGGGGTTCGCCTTTTCGAACCAGGCCGCCCGGACAGGGGGGTCCTTCAGGTGCTGCAAAGACCGGCCCAATCGGGAGGTCGGGAAGGAGCGGGACTGGATCCCCGCCGAAGAGGGGAGCAGTGGCGGGGGTCTGAGGCAGTGGCTATTGAGGTTGGCATACTGCCATCCACCGCCGGGGATGCCAAGGTTCCCCGTAAGGGCCGGTAGGAGGGCCACGGCCCTCATGGCTTGTCCGGCGTGCCGATGCCGCTGGAGGCCGAAGCCGGCCACGAGGAGAGACGGCTTCCGTCGAGCATAAGCCAGGGCCAACCCCCTGATCTCCTCTCTTTCCAACCCGGTGATGCTCGAGGTTCGCTCAAGGGGGAAGGCCGAAATGCGCTCCATGTAGGGATCCACCCCGGCTGCATGGTCTTTCAGGAAGTCCGAATCGTGAAGCCCCTCGGATACGATGACCTGGGCCATACCCAAGGCCAGGGCTCCGTCCGTCCCGGGCCTCGGCTGCAGATGGAGATCGGCCGCATCTGTGGAGTCGGTTGAACGAGGATCCACCACGGCAATGGTAGCCCCCCGCTCCTGGGCCTCCAGGACCAGGCGCCACTGGTGGATGTTCGTTTCAGCCGGATTATGGCCCCAGAGGAGGATGAACCGGCTATCCCGGGTGGAGATCGGATGGTTGTGCCGGTTGGCCCCGTACGTGAGTCGCGTGGCCTCCAACCCCGCGGGCCAACAAAGGTCGCCATGGGCCCGGGTGCACCCTCCGTAGGGGGTCCAGAATCCCTCGGCCAGACCCGAGAGGGCTCCATGACTCCCCGACCCTTCATAGTGCAGGGCCGCCAGAGGACCCGATTCCCTCCGGATAGCCCAGAGGGCAGCCACGATACCGTCCAGGGCGTCGTCCCAGGACACCGGCTCCAACTCACCCTTCCTGTTCCGCCGAAGAGGTGCGGTGAGGCGGTCCTCATGAGAAACCCGCTCCACGTAGGAGAGTCCCTTCAAACAGAGCTCTCCAGCGGTAGCGGGATTCTCGGGATCCCCCTCGATGCTCACCAGCCGGCCATCCTCCACCGTCGCCAACATCCCGCAGGTGCAATAGCAGTTGCGGGGGCACACGGTTCGAATGGTCTGGCGGCTCATTCCCGTCGCCCGGCCCTCACGGTCCCCACGGTCCCCAATCGCATCAGCTCGGGCCCGCCTATTCCGGTTCCACCCGAACCGGGCACACCTTCAGCTCCGCCGTATGGGTAACGGGGTCGTACCCTCCACCGGTGAGGACGTTGACCGGGGTCGCGCTGAATGCGAAGGAGGTGAAGACCGTTCCCCTGGGGGATCGGTGACTCGCCTCGACCTTGACCCGGATGCTCCCCCTTGGGCTGGTGACTCGTGCGAAACCACCGTCGGTGAGCCCCCAGTCGCCCACGTCCTCGGGATGGACTTCCAACGTTTCCTCCGAGAGGAGATAGTCGATGCCGACGGCCCGACCCGTCTGGGTGTGGGTGTGGTAGGATTGGAGGCGCCGACCTGTCGTGAGCCAGACCGGGTACTCGTCGGAGATCACCTCCGCCGGGTCCCGGTACTCGATGATCTTGAACAACCCTCGCCCGATGGGGAACCCATTCTCGTGCAAGCGAGGAGTCCCGGGATGGTCCGCCGTAGGCACCGGCCAGTTGAGGCCGGGCCCGTTGGAAACCCGGTCCCAGCTGAGGCCACCATAGATGGGTATGAGTGAGCAGGCTTCATCGAAGACCTCCCCGGCATCCTTCCAGTCGAACCCCTGGAAGCCGAGGCGCTGGGCGAGTTGGGCCACGATCCACCAGTCGGGCTTCGCCTCTCCCGGAGGGGGCACAGCCTCGCGGACCCGCTGGACCCGGCGCTCGGTATTCACGAAGGTCCCATCCGTCTCTGCCCAGGAGGTAGCCGGAAGAACCACATCGGCCAGCTCCGCCGTCTCCGTCAGGAAGATGTCGATGACCACCAGGTGGTCCAGAGCCTCCAACGACTTCCGGATGAGGTTCACGTCAGGATCGGACACCAAAGTGTTCTCGCCATCGATGAGCATGGCCCGGAACTCTTTTCCACCCTCCTCCAAGGCCGTGACCTTGGTGGGACCGATTTCCAAAGAGACCTTCCGGCCCCAGGCCGCTTCGAATTTGGCCTGCATGTCCGGGTCGGTGACCTTCTGGAAGCCAGGATAGTTGTTGGGGGAAGCCCCCATGTCCCCGGCACCCTGGACGTTGTTTTGGCCCCGCATGGGGTTGATCCCCGTCCCCTCCCTCCCGATGTGTCCGGTCATGAGGGCCAGGTTTGAAAGGCTCATGACATTGTCGACGCCGGAAATGTGTTCGGTGATGCCGAGGGTATAATAGATGGCTCCCCTGTCTGCCGAAGCATACCAGATGGCCGCGGTCTCGATGTCCTTCGCGGGCACGCCCGTGATGGATTCGGCCCACTCGGGAGTGAATCGTTTGATGTGCTCGAGGAACCCCTCCGCGTGCTGTGTCTGTTCGGCAACGAAGGACTCGTTCACCAAGCCCTCCCGCTGGATCACATGGGCCATGCCCAGAAGGAGGGCGGCATCCGATCCCACCCTCAGAGGGAGGTAGAGGTCCGCCAACTCGGTGAGCTTGACCCGCCGTGGATCGGCGACAATGAGCTTAGCACCCTTGGCCAGACCTCTCTTCAGCCGGGTGGCCGCCACGGGGTGAGCCTCGGTCATATTGGTCCCGATGGCAAAGAACACATCGGGTTTGTCCATGTCGGCCAGAGGGTTCGTCATGGCTCCCTGCCCTACCGTTGCCGCCAGACCGGCGACTGTGGGAGCGTGTCAGGCACGGGCGCAGTGGTCGATCTGGTTCAGCCCCCATCCGGCCCGCATGAGCTTTTGCATGGCGTAGGCCACCTCATTGGGGGCTCGGCCCGAGGCGATGCCGTAGATGGCTTCAGGCCCGTACTCCTCCGCCACCTTCCGGAATCCGTCCGCCGCCCGGTCGAGAGCCTCATCCCACGTTGCAGCAACGAGCTTGCCACTCCCGTCCCTTACCAGGGGGGTCTCGAGGCGGTCCGAATGCTGCACAAAATCCCAGGCGAATTGGCCCTTTACGCAGAGGGCCCCCTCGTTAGCCGGTCCGTCCATGGCCGGCTGAACCGCCACCATGGTCCCGTTCCGGCTCAGGACGTCGACCGAGCACCCCACCCCGCAATAGGGACATATGGTTCGGGTCTCTTTCGTCTCCCCGGGCACGTTTCTGTTGCCCAGAGCCTTGAGGTCCGCCAACGCCCCCGTGGGGCAAGTGTGGACGCACTGGCCGCAGAAGGTGCATTCGGAACCCTTCAGGATGCCATCGAACTCCACAGTGATCCGGGTATCGAACCCCCGGTTCTTGATGGAGATGGCGTAGTCCCCTTCCTGCTCGGCGCAAACCCTCACGCATCGGTAGCAGGAGATGCAGTTGTCGTAGTCCCGAAGGATGAACGGGTTCGGATCGGCCGTGTAGCTTTTCCCAGAGCTCCGCCCGGCGAATCGGCCCGTCCGGGCCTGATAGCGGTCGACCAGGGTGGAAA
>JBDRDQ010000004.1:0-37633 GCA_043820695.1 Gemmatimonadota bacterium
ATCGCCGCGCTGAAACCGGAGTGAAAAGACCGAAAAACCCCCCTGGAATCGCAACTTTCCAGCGCCTTGAGAGGCTTTGGCCTTTCGGTTATACTTCTATGCTCTGTAATTAATGAACTGGGGTGAATCCCATGAAAGTACGCTCGAGTGTGAAGCCGATCTGCGAGCACTGCAAGGTGATTCGTCGCCGTGGAGTGGTCCGGATCATCTGCAAACGGAACCCTCGCCACAAGCAACGCCAGGGTTGACCTGGGAGATTGTCGGTGTGGAGTGGCAATTCGGTACTGAGAAACGCTGAGACGAACTGATGGCACGTATTGCGGGTGTTGACCTACCCAGAGGGAAACGGATCGAGATTGCCCTGACCTATATCTACGGGGTCGGGCGAACCCGGGCCGAAAAGCTTCTGGAAGCATGTGGTGTGGATCCGAATCGTCGGACCCAGGATCTGAACGACGAGGAGATCAACCTTCTCCGAAGGCAGATCGAGGGGAACTTCAAGGTGGAAGGCGCCCTTCGCACCGAAGTCTCCATGAACATCAAAAGGCTCATTGATATCGGGTCCTACCGGGGCCTGCGGCATCGCCGTGGTCTTCCGGTTCGTGGACAGCGGACCCACACCAATGCCCGGACCCACAAGGGATCCCGGCGGCCGGTGGCTGGGAAGAAGAAGGCTCCGAAGAAGTAAGAGACCTCGGGGGCGGGGTTGTGGCTGGAAGGCTGCTTCCTCTGTCCTCGTTTTAGGTGTTCAAGGGAGTAATTGAAGCGGACGAAGGAAGGCAACGCGTGGCAAAACCTAAGCAGACTCGAACGAAGCGCACAAAAAGAGTGGTGGAAGCCGAGGGGGTCGCTCATATCAAGGCGACTTTCAACAACACCCTTATCACCATTGCCGATACCTCGGGGAACGTGGTGACCTGGGCCAGCTCAGGGAAGGCTGGCTTCAAGGGATCCAAGAAATCCACGCCCTTTGCCGCCACGGTTGCGGCTGAGCAGTGTGGGCGGGAAGCCGCCACGCTGGGCGTGAAGCGGGTTAATGTGCGGGTGCAGGGACCGGGTTCCGGGAGGGAGTCTGCCATCCAAGCCTTGGCTGCGGCGGGCATCCACATCAAGTCCATTCAGGATGTGACCCCGCTGCCCCACAACGGTTGCCGTCCACCCAAGAAACGCCGGGTTTAAGGCCCGATCGGGTTTGAGGCCCGATATGGAAGCCGACCGAGTCGGAATCGCCAAGATTTAGAGAGGAACGAACAACAGGATGGCACGTTACAACGGACCTGTTTGTAAGCTCTGCAGGCGGGAAGGGCAGAAGCTCTTCCTGAAAGGCATCAAGTGCTACACTGAAAAATGCTCTGTGGAGCGGCGGGCCTACCCGCCGGGACAACACGGCCCCGCTCAGGTGCGGCGCCGGAAGCAGTCGGAATATTCTGTCCAGCTTCGAGAAAAGCAGAAGGTCAAGCGTATCTACGGGCTGGGAGAGAAACAGTTCCGGAACCTGTTCGAGAGGGCCGCGGTTCAGACCGGAATCACTGGGGAAAACCTCATCGTGTCCCTGGAGTCCCGGTTGGACAACATCGTCTTCCGAATGGGTTTTGTTGCCAGCCGGGCTGCCGCACGACAGCTGGTGAGGCACCGCCATGTGGAAGTCAACGGCCGCATCGTGGACGTTCCCAGCTACCAGGTCACCGTGGGGGATGAGGTGGCCGTCAAGGCGAAGTCGAGGAAGTTGGGCTTCATCGAGGAAAGCTTGGAATCCCGGACTCGTCCGGAGCTGATGGAGTGGCTCGCCCTGGACCAGAAGAACCGGGTAGGCCGGATGGTCAGGAGGCCCACCAGGCAGGACATTCCGCTGGCGGCCCAGGAGCAGCTCATCGTGGAGTTGTATTCCAAGTAGCCCCCAGGCTTCGGGCCCAGTACCGCGAAGCCCGAGGTGCTTATCCCAGAGCGGTTGTCTAATGCTGTTGCCCCGAAAGGCACGGAGGATAGAGTGGAGTTAGATCTGACTGGACTGGTGCTTCCCGAGCGGGTTGAGATCGCAGAACTTCCGGAAGATGGAAGGTCGGGCCAGTTCATCATCGAGCCCCTGGAAAGGGGATTCGGATACACCCTGGGGAATCCGGTTCGAAGAGTCCTCCTGTCTGGGCTCAGGGGAGCCGCGGTTTGGGGTTTCCGGATCGACGGCGTGGTCCACGAGCACCAGACCATCCAAGGGGTCGTGGAGGACGTCCACCAGGTCATTCAGAACCTGAAGTCCCTGGTGATCGGGGTGGATGATGACGTGGATGAGGCCACCCTGGAAATCCAGGTGAAGAAGGCCGGCGCCGTGACGGCCTCCATGATCCGTGCCCCCGCGTCTGTCAGGATCCTGGATCCCGAACATCACATCCTCACGTTGGAAGAGGATCGGGAGCTTCGCATCGAGCTGTTGGTGAACAAGGGCCGGGGGTTTGTTCTGGCCGATCAACACGAGCTGCCCCGGGGTTCTCCGGTGGACCTGGTCCGGATCGATTCCATCTACAACCCGGTCAGGCGAGCCAACTTCACGGTTGAGGAGACCCGAGTCGGTCAGCGGACGGATTTCGATCGGCTCACTCTGTACGTGGAGACGGATGGATCCATGGATCCTGAGGCAGCCGTCCGAAATGCGGCGGAGCTGGTTCGGAAGCACCTGGAGTACATGCTTTACTTCGGCGAGGGTGGGATTCCCCAGATCGCGCCTCCTGGAGCGGTGCCGGTACCCGAGCGACTTCAGGATCTCTTCAATCGGCCCATCGAGGACCTGGCCGAACTCTCTGTCCGCTCTCGCAACTCACTCCAGAAAGAAGACATCCAGACACTGGGTGATCTGGTCCAGCGGACGGAAGAGGAAATGCTCGCGATCGAGAATTTCGGGAAGAAATCTCTCAAGGAGATCTCGGATTTCTTGGACGAGCACGGGCTTCGATTCGGGATGAAGTTGGAAGAGGGAGACGACGGTCAGCTCTTCTTCGTAGAGGAAGAAGGAGCTGAGGCCTTCGACACTGGCGACGAGTAGATCTGCAGGTGGCCAAGACCGGATGATGCGGGACGTCGGCTTCAAAAAGCCGGCAAATCCGGGCTTTTGGCTACTAGGCAGAAAGAACCCCAAGCCCTAGGTTAGGACGAGACCGATGCGACATCGGAAAAAGGGCCGAAAGCTGAGCCGAACCGCCGCACACAGAAAGGCGGTTCTTCGGAATATGGCCACGTCGCTCTTCCGCCATGAGCGGATTGAGACGACCACGGCCAAGGCTAAAGAGCTCCGCCCCTATGCGGAGCGGATCATTACACTGGCGAAACGGGGCGATCTTCATGCCCTCCGTTTGGTGGCCAGGAAGATTCCGGACCGAGAGGTGCTGGGGAAGCTCTTTGACGTCCTCGGTCCCCGGTTTGCCGAGCGGCCCGGTGGATACACCCGGATTTTGAAACTCGGCCCCCGCCGGGGTGACGCGGCAGAGATGGCTCTTATCGAACTGGTTGACAAAGGCTCAGAATAAAAGGAAAAGGACACGGACCATGGCCAATTTCGGATCCCGCAGGGGGTTTGCTGAAAAACTCACTCTCCCCTTGATGATCCTAGCCTTTGTGGTGGTTATCGGCTTCCTTTACTGGCTGAACGTTACCGCCGAACCCACTGAGGTCACGATCGTAGAAGAGGAGGTTCGGGCAAGCTCGGGGGCGTCTGCCATATTGGACGTGGCTGACTTCCTTGCGGGTCCCGGCCAATATGAGGGGCGGATCGTCGAGGTGACCAACGCCCGGATCGCCAGCCGTTTGGGGACGCAGGCCTTCTGGATTGGGCCCGACGACCGACCCTTCCTGGTGAAAATTGGGCCGGAATTGGTCGCAGCCGGTACCGATATCCGGATCGAGCAGAGGGTCAACTTGACGGGTACGGTTTGGGTGATGAGCGACTCCGCCCACGCGGCTTGGGGTGCCCAGGGGGCATTCCCGAATGAAGGGGATATGATCGTAGCGCAGTTCGCAATCGGGTCGCCTTTCCTCGAGGTTACGGTCATCGAGGCCCAGGGTGGGGCCGGGGGAGCTGCCGGTGATGGTGGTTCCGGCGGGACGGGTTAGCCCAAACGAAGGAATTGAGGAAATAGACTGATGGCCAGAGTGTGCTATGTGTGTGGCAAGGGCCCCGCTACGGGAAACAATGTGAGCCATGCCCACAACAAAACCCGGCGCCGGTGGCTGCCGAACCTGCAGCCCGTGAAGATTCAACTCGATGACGGAAGCAACCGTCGAGTCAGGGCCTGCACGAACTGCATCAAATCGGGACGAATCAAGAAAGCTCCGGCCACGAGAGCGGAGGCAGTTGGGTAGTATGTTGCCCAGCTCTTCGGGGTTTTTCCAAGCCGCTGACCTCAGGGTCAGCGGCTTTTTCATAAGGTTTTTCTGGTTGGATGCGGCTCCCCTGGGACTTAGCTTTCAGTTTGGTTGTGTGTATCGCTCCGTTCGACCTTCCACCGTGAGAGTGAACATTCGAGATGTCTCAAGAACTCGTTGAGCGGTTTCGTAGGGACGACCTGACTTTCGGGGTCATCGGACTGGGTTACGTGGGCCTCCCCCTCGCCGTCGAGGCCGCCAGGAGCGGGATGAAGGTCCTGGGCTTCGACGTCCAAGAACGGGTGACAAAAGGGATCAACGACGGTCTCTCGCACATCCAGGACCTGACCCATGAGGAGATCCGGGAACAAGTTGAGGCCGGCCGTCTGGAAGCCACTACGGACATGGGGCGTCTGGCCGAGTGCGGCGCGATCTCCATCTGTGTGCCCACTCCCCTCTCCAAGACCCGGGATCCTGATATCTCATTCATTTTCTCTGCCACCGAGGCCGTTTCGAAGACCCTGACGCCGGGTCAGCTCGTGGTGCTCGAATCGACGACCTATCCGGGCACGACCAGGGAGATCGTGCTGCCTGAGTTGGAGAAGAAGGGCCTGGTGGTCGGAGAGGACTTCTACCTCTGCTTCTCTCCGGAGAGGGTCGATCCCGGGAACCTCGTTTGGATGACGAAGAACACGCCCAAGGTTATCGGTGGCGTAACCCCGGCCTGCTCCGAAGCCGGTGCGGCGCTGTACTCCCGCTTCTTTGACGCTCTAGTGCCGGTTTCCTCCACGGAGGCCGCGGAGCTCACCAAGATTCTGGAGAACACCTTCCGGGCGGTGAACATCGGGCTGGTGAACGAGGTCGCTCTCATCGCCGACCGGCTGGGGGTGGACGTATGGGAGGTGATCGACGCCGCTGCCACCAAACCTTTCGGATTCATGAAATTCACACCAGGGCCTGGCCTAGGGGGTCACTGCATCCCGGTGGACCCCCATTACCTGTCCTGGAAGATGCGGACGATGAACTACAAGACCCGGTTCATCGACGTGGCATCCGAGATCAACTCGGCCATGCCCGAGTTCGTGGTCGGGAAAGTCTGGGAGGCCCTCAACCGGGCCGGAAAAGCCGTGAACGGGTCCCGGGTTCTGGTGCTGGGAGTTGCCTACAAGCCTGACATCGACGACGTGCGGGAATCCCCGGCTCTGGACGTCATTCGCCTTCTCGAAGGAGACGGAGCGACCGTCGACTACCACGATCCGTATGTGCCCCTTCTGGAGGAAGACGGGAGGAGGTGGGAGGGGAAGGCTCTCACCGACGAGTTGCTCTCCTCGGTGGATGTGGCGGTCATCGTCACAAACCACTCCAACGTGGACCATGCCAGGGTCTTCGAGCTCGCACCCATCGTCGTGGACACGCGAAACGCCACCAAGGGCCTGGCCTCATCCCGGTCGGACGGGGTGCAGGACAGCTGGATCGTCAAAGGCCCGAGGGTCTGATTCCATGTCCAAACGCCTGATCCCCCCCCATGGAGGAGAACTGAAGGATCTTCTGGTGGGGGAGCCTCGAGCCGGAAAAATGCGGGAGGAGTCTCGGGACTGGCCGTCGTGGGGTTTGACCGACCGGCAGGTGAGGGATCTTGAACTCCTCATGAATGGGGGGTTCAGCCCCCTGACCGGCTTCCTGAACCGGGCCGACTACGATGCGGTTCGGGACCGAATGCGGCTTTCGAACGACACGATCTGGCCAATCCCCGTAACCCTGGACGTCACCCGGGAGTTGGCCGATGTACTGAGTCCGGGCCAACCACTGGCCCTGAGGGATCCGGAGGGGGTACTCCTGGCGGCCCTGACGGTGGGCGACATCTGGGAGCCGGAGCTGTCGGACGAGGCCGAAAAGGTCTATGGAACCACGAACACCGCCCACCCCGGTGTGGACTACCTCCTCCACCACTCCCATCCGGTCTACGTCGGGGGAACCCTGGAAGGGGTTCAATCTCCTATCCACTATGACTTCAAAAAAGACCGGCACACCCCTCGTCAGCTTCGGGACGAGTTCGCCCGGCTGGGGTGGCGAACGGTGGTGGGGTTCCACACCCGGACTCCCATGCACAGGGCCCAGGTTGAGCTGACCCTTCGAGCGGCCAGAATGGCACAGGCGAACCTTCTGATCCACCCCGTCGTCCGAATGACCCAATCAGGGGACCTGGACCATTACACCCGGGTTCGGTGTTACGAGGCGGTCCTCCCTGAGTACCCGCCGTTCACCGCCAGGCTCTCGCTGCTGGATATGGCCTCTCGGCTCGCTGGCCCTCGGGAGGCTCTCTGGCATGCCATCATTCGGAAGAACCATGGTTGCACGCATTTCATCGTAGGCCAAGACCATGCCAGCCCCGCGGTGGAACCGGGGGGTGAGCCCTTCTACGGTCTCTATGAGGCTCAGGAGCTTCTTACCGGGTACCAGGAGGAGCTGGGGGTCACCATGCTCCCCTTCAGGATGTTGGTCTATGTGAAGGAGCGGGATCAATATCTTCAGGTGGACGAGATTCCTGAGGGGGTCACTACCTGGTCGATGTCTGCGTCCGAGTTGAATGCTCGCCTGGACGATGCCCGCGAGATCCCCGACTGGTTCACCTTCCCGGACGTTGCCAAAGAGCTCCGCCGCCGGCATCCCCCTCGGGCGAAAAGGGGGTTCACCGTTTTCTTCACGGGGCTCTCGGGTTCAGGAAAATCCACGGTTGCGAACGTCCTCCGTACCAAACTCCTGGAGGCGGGTGGCCGGTCGGTTACCCTCTTGGACGGGGACATCGTTCGACGGAACCTCTCCAGCGAGCTGGGCTTCAGCAAAGGGCACCGGGACCTGAATATCCAGCGAATCGGCTTCGTCGCCTCGGAGATTACGAAGGGGGGAGGAATCGCCCTCTGCGCTCCCATCGCTCCCTATGGCCCTGTTAGGAGACAGAACCGCGAGCTGGTCTCCCAGTACGGGGGTTATGTGCTGGTGTACGTGAGCACCCCCCTGGAAGTGTGCGAAAGCCGGGACCGGAAGGGCCTTTACGCGAAAGCCAAGGCAGGGATCATCAAGGAGTTTACCGGCGTTTCAGACCCATACCAGGTCCCCGATGACGCCGATGTGATCCTGGATACCACCGACATCACCCCCGAGGAGGCTGCCCAACAGGTCTACCTCTTTTTGGAGAAGGAAGGGTACATCGGACCGGCATCCGGGTGATGATCCGCTATCGGATGACCCGCTGTCGGATGACCCGCTGCCGTCAGGGCAGAGCCTCCTTCCCAACTTCTCGGTACCTCCTGCGAAAGTGAAATCGACAGCATGTCACGACAGGATGATCTGGCCCGGATTCGTGAAGCCCTGGCGGCGGCGGCCCAGGCTATCCGCCCTTTTACCCCCGGGGCGGTGGACTACGACGAAAAGAGCAGCCTGGGAGATCCTGTGACCGCCGCAGATCTGGCCGCCAATGACGTCCTCCTGAAACTCCTCCCATCAGCCGATGAGGGGTGGTTATCAGAGGAGACCGCCGACAGTCCCGAACGACTTCGGCACCGGAGAGTATGGGTAGTGGACCCCCTGGATGGTACGCGGGAGTTTGTGGACGGGATCCCCGAATGGTGCATTTCAGTTGGGTTGGTAGAAGACGGGGAACCCGTAGCCGGGGGGATCCTCATCCCCCCTACCGGCCAACTGGTCCTGGGGGCCGTGGGGTCGGGTGTGACGCTGAACGGGGACCCCATCTTGCCTACGGCCCGCAAAACCCTCGAGGGGGCAGTGATCCTCGCCTCCCGGAGCGAATGGAAGCGGGGGGAATGGGATCGGTATAAAGACGCCCCCTTCACGGTGAAGCCCTGTGGCTCCGTGGCTTTCAAGCTGGGCCAGGTCGCAGCCGGGTTGGCGGATGGGACCTGGACGCTGGTACCAAAACATGAATGGGATGTGGCCGGGGGAGCTGCCCTCATCCTCGCGGCTGGGGGCACACTTCTGCATGCCGACGGAGGCCGTCCACGGTTCAACCAGGTGAGCCCGAAGTTGCCGAACTTCCTGGCAGCCACCGAGGAACTTTTGGCGGAGTTCAGAGAGAATTGGCTAGACTGAGGCTCCTGGTCACCGGTGGAGCCGGTTTCATCGGCTCGACCCTGGTTCGTATTCTCCTGCGGGAACGGCCCCAGGCGGAGATCGTCAACCTGGATCTTCTCACCTATGCAGGGAATCTCTCCAATCTCGAGGGAGTTGAGGGGGACCCCAGGCATACCTTCGTTCAGGGAGATATTTGCGACGGTGCCCTGGTTCAGGAGCTTCTGGAAGGCGTGGATGCGGTCCTGAATCTGGCGGCGGAGAGCCATGTGGATCGCTCGATCCAACGGCCCGCCCCCTTTGTCCAGACGAACATTGTCGGAACCGGGGTCCTTCTGGACGCCGCCTGGGCTGCAGGGGTATCCCGATTCGTCCAGGTCTCTACGGACGAGGTCTATGGGGACCTTCCCTGGGTGGATCCGGAAGCGGCCGACCCACACCGATCCAGCTTCTCCGAGAGCACTCCACTCCAGCCCCGGTCCCCCTATTCAGCCTCCAAGGCGGCCGGAGACCTCCTGGTCCTATCCTATCACACCACATACGGGATGGACGTCGTGATTCCGAGAGGCTCCAACAACTATGGACCTCACCAGCATCACGAGAAGCTGATACCCCTCATGGCCACACGGGCCATGGAAGGGGAAGCTCTGCCGGTTTACGGAGATGGGCTTCATGTCCGGGACTGGATGTTCGTGGAGGACTTCTGCTCCGGCATTCTCGCCGCCCTGGAAAAGGGCAAGTCCGGTGAAATCTACAACTTTGGTGGAAACACCGAACGGACGAACCTTCAGGTCGTGCGGGCGATCCTCCGGGCCCTAGGCGCGCCCGAGGACCTCATCACCTTCGTTCCCGACCGCCCGGGCCACGACCGGCGGTATGCCATGGATTGCTCCAAGGCCCGAAGAGAGTTGGGTTGGGAGGCCCGGGCGGACTTTGAAGGGGAACTCGTCCGGACCGTGGAATGGTACCGGAAACATGCCGGAACTCAAACGTAATCGTGATCCGGAGGGATGACCCGTTAGGACCCGCGGTTGGGGGGTGTTCCCCCCCAGAGTTGACATGAAGAGGCTGTGACCTCCATTTGCGGCGTGTCGCCTACTCTTCCTCATACTGCTGAGATCGATACCATGAAAGTCACCGTTATTGGCACCGGTTACGTCGGCCTCGTTGCCGGAGCCTGCCTTGCCGAGACCGGCAACGACGTCATCTGCGCCGATATCGACGAAGAGAAGATCGCTCGCCTCAATCAGGGTGAAATCCCGATCTATGAGCCGGGCCTGGAGCCCCTGGTGGAGAACAACATCGCTGCGGCCCGTCTCCGATTCACCACGGATGTGGCAGAATCGGTCCGGGCTTCGGACATCATCTTCATCGCGGTCGGAACGCCGCCGGACGAGGACGGGTCGGCCGACCTCCAGCATGTCCTGGATGTCGCCAGAAGCATTGGTCAGGCCATGAACGGCGAGAAGATCGTTTGTACCAAGAGTACGGTTCCCGTGGGGACCGCTTTGAAGGTACGGGAGGCCATCGAAAGAGAGACGGATCACACCGTTCATGTCTCCTCCAATCCCGAGTTTCTGAAGGAAGGAGCGGCCGTCAGCGACTTCATGAAGCCGGATCGGGTGATCCTCGGGGTGGATTCGGAGTATGCGGGGAAGATGCTGACAGAGCTTTACTCCCCCTTTGTGCGGACCGGGAATGCCATCCATATCATGGACATCGCCGCGGCGGAGATCACCAAATATGCTGCCAATGCCATGCTTGCCACCCGGATATCTTTCATGAATTCCATCGCGCAGCTCTGTGAGGCCACGGGCGCCGAGGTCGATATGGTTCGCCGGGGAATCGGGTCGGATGCCCGCATCGGCTCTGCCTTCCTCTTTCCCGGGGTCGGGTACGGGGGCTCTTGTTTCCCGAAGGATGTGAAGGCCCTGGTTCGGACCATGAAGGAACAAGGCGCCGACGCATCGATCCTTGAGGCCGTGGAAGCCGTAAACGAGAAGCAGAAGAGGTTTCTTCTGAATCGGGTGACGGCCCGTTTCGGTGAGGACCTTTCGGGCCGCAGCTTCGCCGTGTGGGGGCTGGCGTTCAAGCCCAATACCGACGACATGCGAGAAGCCCCGAGCCTGGTGACGATTCCCGCCCTCCTGGAACGTGGCGCCACAGTGGCGGCCCATGATCCGGTGGCCATGGAGGAAGCAGAGCGGCATTTCGGCGACCGGATCACATATCATCGGAATAATTACGACGCCCTCGAGGATGCCGACGCCCTCCTCATCCATACCGAATGGCTGCCCTACCGCCGACCGGATTTTCCCCGTATCAAGGAAGCACTGCGGAGCCCTGTCGTTTTTGACGGCAGGAACCTCTATCGGCCGGAGAGGATGGAGGAGCTCGGGTTCGAATACTACTCGGTGGGCCGCAGGGCCGTTCACCCCGAATCGGACTAGGAAACAGCTATGCGAGTTCTGATCACCGGTGCCGCGGGGTTCTTGGGATCCCATCTCGTGGACCGCTTCCTTGCGGCGGGGCACAGGGTCGTCGGCGTGGACAACTTCATCACCGGTGCTTGGAGGAATCTGGAACACCTCGAGGGGAGGGAAGACTTCTTTTTCATCGAACATGACGTTTCCACCCCACTCTTCCTTGCGGAAAAAGTCGACGGTGTCCTCCACTTCGCTTCGCCGGCGAGCCCTGTGGACTACCTGGAGCTTCCCATCCAGACGTTGAAGGTAGGTAGCCTGGGGACCTATAACTCCTTGGGTTTGGCCAAGGCCCATGGCGCTCGCTTCCTTCTGGCCTCCACTTCGGAAGTATATGGGGATCCACAGGTCCATCCCCAGAAGGAGGATTATTGGGGGCATGTGAATCCCATCGGCCCCAGGGGGGTCTATGACGAGGCCAAGCGGTTCGCGGAGGCCATCACCATGGCCTACCACAGGTACCATCGGCTGGAGACCCGGATCGCCCGGATTTTCAACACCTACGGTCCCCGGATGCGACCCGCCGACGGAAGGGTGGTCTCGAACTTCATCGTCCAGGGGTTACGTGGTGAGCCCATCACCCTCTACGGGGACGGAAACCAGACCCGCTCCTTCTGTTTTGTGGAGGACGAGGTGGAAGGCCTGTTCCGTCTTTTCTTCTCCGATTATTCGGATCCCATGAACGTCGGGAATCCACACGAATTCACTATCCGGCAGCTCGCCGAGATTGTCCTGGCGGAAACAGGCGGTGGATCGGAACTGATCGAGCGTCCCCTCCCTCAGGATGATCCAAAGGTGAGGCGCCCTGACATTTCCTTGGCCAAGGCCCGGTTGGATTGGGAGCCCAGGACGAGCCTGCGGGATGGCCTGAAACAGACCATTCCCTACTTCAAGAACCTCGTCGAAACGGAGGGGGCCCGGGCTCGAACGTTGGATTGAGACCGCCCAGACAGCTATGACCGTACTTCTCACCGGCGCAGCCGGCTTCATCGCTTCCCACCTGTCCGAACGCCTGCTGACCAAGGGCTACCCGGTGGTTGGGCTGGACAACTTCGATGATTTCTACGATCCGGCGATCAAAGAGGGGAACCTGGCCCGGGCTCGAGACCATGATGCCTTCACCTTGGTTCGAGGGGATATCAGGGATCGGGGAGTTCTGCAGGGGCTCCCTGACCGCATTGACACCATTGTGCACATCGCCGCCCGAGCCGGGGTTCGGCCGTCCATTGCCCAGCCGACTCTCTACTACGACGTGAACGTCACCGGCACCCTCAACCTCATGGAGCTTGCCCGGGAGAGGGGGATCAGCCGATTCGTTTTTGCATCCTCCTCCTCAGTGTATGGGAACAACGAGAAGGTTCCCTTTTCCGAGGGGGACCCGGTGGACCATCCCATCTCCCCTTATGCGGCCACAAAGAAGGCGGGGGAGCTCTTGGCCCACGCGTATACGCACCTGTACGGGATATCCTGCCTCTGTCTGCGGTTCTTTACCGTTTATGGGCCGCGGCAACGCCCGGACCTGGCCATTCACAAATTCGCCCGGCTCATGGCCTCCGGAGAGGAACTTCCCATGTTTGGGGATGGCACGTCCCAACGGGACTACACGTATATCGATGATATCCTGCAGGGTGTGGAGGGGGCGCTGCATTGGGTCGGGAAGAACCAGGGTGTTCACGACATCGTGAATCTGGGTGAGAGCCGGACCATAGGCCTGAGAGACATGATCCGGGTCCTTGGGGAGGAGATGGGAATCGAGCCCCGTGTCCTTCCCTCTCCGGAGCAGCCTGGCGACGTGGTGCGAACTTTTGCTGACATCTCCAAAGCCCGAAGAGTTCTGGGCTACGAGCCCAGTTGGGAGTTCAGGGATGGGATCCGGGCTTTTGTGAAGTGGTTCCGAGAGGAAAGGTGAATCGGGGAACTCGCCCTTCGAAAGACCCGACAGACCCGATCCCTAGCCGGGACCGCTCCATTCTACGTAGTTTTGAACCCTGGATCGATGCCGAAGGGCTCACCTTCGGTTCAACCCAAGGCGTGTCTTGGGAAAGGCTGTTATGTCCGAAATCAACAATCTCTCGGCGAAACAACTCATCGAAAGGGGCATCTGCGCCTGGGAACGGGCCGACTACGAGGCTGCTCTGGAGTTGTTCCAAGGTGTATTGGAAAGGCATCCGGGGTTCGCCGATGTCCATAACAAGGCCGGCCTTTGTTTGGCTATGCTGGGGGACCCGGAAGCAGCCCTGAAGGAGTTCGACAACGCCTTGAGCATTTCGGACACCTATGCAGAAGCTCATTTGAACCGGGCCATTGTCCTTCAGGGGCTGGGCCACTTCGAGGAGGCCCGTCGCCATCTCCTGAGAGCCGATGAGCTGGATCATTGGGAGTCCGAGGAGTTTCCATCGGACGTTGGTCACAAGATTGCCATCGCCCACGCCAAGCTCGGCGATCTCTATCTTGTGGCGGATCACCCGGAGGAGGCCGCTGAGGAATATCGGAAAGCCTTGGCGGTCAGGGCTCGCTTCCTCGATATCAGGTCGAAATATGCGGAGGCCCTCATTGGTATGGGTCGCTGGAAAGACGCTCAGGAACAGCTCGAGACGATCCTCAAGAGTAACCCGGGCTTCACCAGCGCCCGGCTCCGCCTCGGCCTGGCTCTCCACAGGCAGGGAGATGAGGCAAGAGCTCGAAAGGAATGGGAGCGCTGCGTCGAAGATGATCCCAGGGACATGAGGGCCAAAGCCTATCTGGCTTCCCTCGGAAAAACGTCGGCCTCGACAGCCTGAGGTTATTTGGCACGATTGCTGCTTTTTTTGAAGCCGCGTCCCACTCCGGGCGCGGCTTCGTTAACTTTCAGCGCTATGAAGATGACTCGATTCGGGACGATTCGGACCAGGGTGCATCAGATTCGGGGGGCTTTGGCCCCACTGGCCGTTCTGTTGACCCTGGCGGGCTGCACTCCTCTGAATGAGAAGGGGAGCTCTGTCATCAGGGGAGATCAAGCCTTCGCCAATGGTGACCTCGAGGAAGCCCTGGCTGAATATCGCCTCGCTCTCAGTCAGGGTGCGACCGATCCGGGGACCTATGCCCGGGTGGCCCATACCTACGTGCAGTTGAAGAGGATTGACGAGGCGAGGGAAAACTACCGGCTGGCGGTGGCCCAGGACTCTTCCTTGGCGGATCAGGCTCTGTCCGACTTTGTCCACCTGGCTCGTGAAGAAAATCGGACGGGGGATCGGTTCGGGATGGCATCTGCCGTCCAGACCGCCCTTGAATTCCGACCCGGCGTCAGTCTCGAGGATCTGGTTCTCCCCTTGGCCCAACACTACTCCGATATCGGGGAGTACGGGCGGGCTCTCCCCTTCTACCAAAAGACTCTCTCGGCGATCGATCCGGACTCCCTTCCCCGGATTCTCTTCGAGGCTGCGGTGGCCTACGACGAAGTCGGGGACTGTGAAAGCGCAGTCATCTATTACCAGGACTACCAGGACCGCCTTCCCCGGTGGCGTCGGAGCGAGGTGGACTGGCGGCTGGGCAACTGTTCCTTCGACCTGGCTGAGGCCCGGAAGGCTGAAGGGGACGACGAGGAAGCGTTGCGTTTCCTGGAGACTCTGCTCCGCATCGGAGAGCCCCGGCGCCGTCTGGCCAGGGCTTACTTCCTGAAGGGAGAGATCTTGGGGCAGAGGGGGGAGTGTGAGGCCGCCGTCGAGGCCTTTGAGGAGGTGCCCGTATATGATCCCGCGGGGAACAGCGCCCTGGTGGACAGCGCCGAATTACGAATCGACCAGATCCGTTTCGGGGGCCGTTTCGATCGGTCCTTCGAGCGCCTCCGTGCGGGGGATCTCTCGGGCTCTTGTTTTCCGCCAGGCTCCGAACGCGATCCGGGCGGGGCCATCCGCAGACGTGGAGGCTGAGGAATGCCTTCCACTCCATCCACAACCTAACTCCTAAAAAATCATGCCCGTTCCTTTTCTAGACCTTAAACTCCAGTACGGCGCCCTGAAGGTGGAGCTCGACCAAACTGTGGCACGGATCCTGGCGTCCCAGCATTTCATCCTGGGTCCGGAAGTCCAGGCTCTCGAAGAAGAGATCGCAGACTATCTCGGGGTTCCGTTTGCCGTGGGCGTGGCCAGTGGGACCGACGCGCTTTTACTTCCTCTGAGAGCGCTTGAACCGAAAAAGGGTGATGAGGTCATCATCCCGGCCTTCACCTTCTTCGCAACGGCTGGGGCGGTTTGGAATTCTGGGTTCATCCCTGTGTTTTGCGACGTGGATCCGGACACCTTCAACGTCACGGCAGAGGCGATCGAGGCCGTGTGGACGGAAAGGACACGGGCGGTCATACCGGTCCACCTCTACGGTCAGATGGCGCCCATGGCCGAGATTCGAGAGCTCTCGAAGAGGAAGGGTGCTTTCGTCCTGGAGGATGCTGCACAGGCCATTGGAGCCAGGCAACGATACCCGGCCGCCCGGTTGGGTGATGGGTCCGTCGATCTGGCCAGCCTTGCTCTGGACGAAAGGGCGAAATCCGAAGATTGGGTGATGGCAGGTGCGCTGGGGGACGCCGGGGCCTTCTCCTTCTTTCCCACGAAAAACCTCGGTGGTTTTGGAGATGGGGGCCTGGTGACCACCTGCGACGAAGCCTTTTCCGAGAAGATATCCAAGCTCCGGGTCCACGGCGGGATTCAGATGTACCACCATGAGATGGTTGGGACGAATTCCAGGCTCGATGCGCTTCAGGCCGCCGTTTTGCGGGTGAAGCTCCCCCATCTGGAGAGCTGGGCCCAGGGGCGTCAGAGAAACGCAGCGCATTATGGCGAGATCCTCGCCGGGATCGAGGAGGTCAGGACCCCCGTTGTCGCCTCAGAGAATGACCACGTGTACAACCAATACACCCTTCGGGTCCATCAAAGGGACAAGCTGAGGGAATATCTGGGCAAGCGTGGGATTGGAACCGGCGTTTACTACCCTCTGGGCCTTCACCTTCAGGAATGCTTCAGGGAGCTGGGGGGGATGCCCGGGCAGTTGCCGGTGACGGAAGCACTTACCCAGGAGGTCGTGAGCCTTCCCATCTTCCCCGAGTTGACGGAAGGACAGATCACGGAGGTTGGGGAGGCTGTGAGGGAGTTTTTTTCCGGCCAGCGGTGACCTGGCCTTCCCGAGCCCCTCATATCTAGCCATTTTCCCAGGAGCCTTTCCCGTGACGCGGACCGACCCATCGCGGGGCCGGGCTCCAGGACAAACTGACGAACACTTGACCACCACCAGGGTACTCCTAAAGGATGTTCACAGGATACGCAAAAGTCGTCGCCGGCCTCTTCTCCCTCGCCCTTCTGGGTGGTTGTGCTTCCTCGTCCGAATACCAGGGGTTGCAGCCTGACGAACTCTTCGACGTGGGTGCCCGAGAGTTCGATGCCGGGGAATGGGACAAGGCCGTTACGGTATTCGAGCGTCTGCTCTTCGCAGATCCCACCTACCCTCGGTTGGTGGAGGCCCGGATGTACCTGGCCAGGGCCTACTACAACAAGGGTGAGTTCATTACGTCCATCTCGGAGTTCACTCGTATTGTAGACCGAAACCCGGGGCATGCCCTGGCCCCCCAGGCTTCATTGGGGATCTGCCAATCGTATATGGCCCAATCCCCTCACGTCCAGCGTGACCAGGCCTTCACTGTGCAGGCTTGGAACTCTTGTCAGAACACCATGACCGACTTCCGCGGTACGGAGGTGGCGGCAGAGGCGGAGGCTCTCCGGAATCAGATGGAGGGCAAGTTGGCGGAGAAGATCTTCATCGCCGGAGATTTCTACTATAAGCGGAAGCTTTACCACTCGGGGATCATCTATTTCAACGATCTCTTGAGCCAATATCCCAGGAGCCAGTGGGCCTCACAGGCTCTCCTCCGCCTCCACCAATCCTACTTCTCGCTGGAGTGGGTAGTTGAAGCCGAAGAGGTCCGGCAACGCCTTCTCCGGGAATTTCCGGACTCAGAGGCCGCAAAGGTGATCGGGGCAGGGGGAGCGGGTGGCCTCCAAGGGCCCCCCTGAGACGTGCCCTCTCTGCGCCTGGGCATTTTCGGAGGCACCTTCGATCCGCCCCATGTTGGCCATCTCGTAGTGGCCCAGGAGGTAGTAGAGCAACTCTCCCTCGACCGCATCCTTTTCCTGGTGGCTGGCCTTCCGCCCCATAAGCTTGGGGACCTGTTGTCACCTCCCCTCCTCCGAGCGGAAATGACTCGGGCTGCGGTGGCCGATAACTCCCTTTTTGAGGTGAGCGAGGTGGAGTTGGATCGGGAGGGCCCTACGTACACTGTGGACACGCTCCGGCACATTCGGGCGGCCCATCCCGATGCGGAGCTTTTTCTCCTTTTGGGCGCGGACCAGTTGGCGGAGTTTCACGAATGGCAGGAGCCTGAAGGAATTGCCGAATTGGCTACATTGGTAGCGGTGGGTCGGGATGGGGTGAATCCGGATCAGCTCTCCCCGGTCGACCTTGGCTCCGGCAAAGGCCTGCCGTTCATGTCCCTCGCTGTGACACGGGTCGATATCTCCTCATCGGAGGTTCGATCCCGGGTGAGGGACGGCCGATCCATCCGATACCTGGTTCCTGAAGCTGTACGACGAATCATCGAGACTCATCGCCTATATAGATCGATCTCATGAAAGCAATGCTGAAGAAGATCCTGGGGTCACAGCACGCCCGGGAAGTGAAAAAGCTCGGACCCGTTGTGGACCAGATCAACGGGTTCTTCGAGGGGCTGTCCTCACTTTCCGATGATGAGCTCAGGGGAAAGACGGATGAGTTCCGGGCTCGGATCAAGGAGTGGGTTCGGCCCTTGGAGGAGAAAATCCAAGATCTCCGGGAGCAGAAGCGAAATTCGGAGGATGCCGGCGCCAGGGAATCGCTGACACAAGAGATCGGTGGACTGGACAAGCAGTTCCTCGAGGCCATTGAGGAGGCGCTGAACGAACTCTTACCGGAGGCCTTTGCCGTAGTGAAGGAGGCTTGCCGGCGGAACGTCGGGAAAGAAATCGTCGTGACCGGTCAGAAGATGACCTGGGACATGGTTCCATATGATGTCCAACTCGTCGGCGGGATCGCTCTCCACCAGGGGAAGGCCACGGAAATGGCCACAGGGGAAGGGAAGACCCTTGTGGCTACCATGCCTCTGTACCTGAATGCTCTGGCAGGGCGCGGGGCTCACCTCGTGACGGTGAACACATATCTGGCCCAGCGTGACGCCGAGTGGATGGGCGTCATCTACCGGTTCTTGGGTCTCACAGTGGACGTCATCGATCTCTACGATCCCGGTTCGGCCGAACGAAGGGCAGCCTATAACGCCGATATCACTTACGGTACCAATAATGAGTTCGGTTTCGATTATCTCCGGGATAACATGGTCCACACCCTGGAGCAGCGAGTCCAACGGCAGCATCACTATGTGATCATCGATGAGGTGGATTCCATCCTCATCGATGAAGCCAGGACCCCTCTCATCATCTCCGGGGCGGTTGGAAAGGACACGTCCACCCCCTTCAAACAGTTCACTCCGATGGTGTCCGACCTGTACCGCAAGCAGACTCGGATCGCGAACCAACTGGTGTCCGAGGCCGAGGCTCTCCTGGGGAGTGACGCTGAGAGTGACGACTATCAGGCCGGGGAGAAGCTCCTTGCGGTGAAGCGGGGAACCCCAAAGCACCGCAAGCTCCAGAAGATGTTCGCCGAGGAGCCTCGCCTTCAGAAGCTGGTTCAGCGGGTGGAGGCGGACTACATGCGGGAGAAGATTCTCTACGAAATAGACGAGCAGCTCTTCTTCGCCATGGACGAGAAAGGGCACAACGTCCACCTCTCGGACATGGGAATCGAGGAGCTCAGCCCCAATGACCCCGACGCGTTCGTAATCCCGGACATGTCTGAAGCCATCGGGGCCATCGAAAAGGACGAAGGGAAGTCCCTGGAGGAGAGGCGGGCGGCCATCCAGGAGTTGGAGGCTGCGTATGCTGCCAAGAGCCAGAAGATGCATGTCATCCACCAGCTCTTGAAGGCCTACACCCTCTTCCACAAGGATGAGCAGTACATCATCGGGGAAGACGGATCCGTGGTCATCGTGGACGAGTTCACGGGCCGCCAGATGGCCGGGCGCCGGTGGAGCGACGGGCTCCACCAGGCAGTGGGGGCCAAGGAGGGGGTGGAAATCAGGGGTGAAACCCAGACCTTGGCCACGATCACCATCCAGAACTACTTCCGGATGTACGACAAGTTGGCCGGCATGACCGGGACCGCGGAGACGGAGGAGCACGAGTTCCACCAGATCTACAACCTGGACGTCCTGGTCATTCCCACGAATCGCCCCATCGTCCGGGACGACCGTGACGACCTGATCTTCCGCACCAAGCGGGAGAAGTTCGTGGCCCTCATGGACGAGATCGAGCGGCTCAGCAGGATGGAGCTGCCGGTCCTGGTGGGGACCACGAACGTGGAAGTCTCCGAGACCCTCTCCCGGATGCTGAAGCGCCGTGGCTTGAGGCATAACGTCCTCAACGCCAAGCACCACAAGAAGGAATCCGAGATCGTCGCCGAGGCTGGGATTCCCGGAGCCGTCACCATCGCCACGAACATGGCAGGGCGGGGGACCGACATCAAGCTGGGGAAGGGAGTCACCGACACTCGGACGGTGGCCTGGGCCAAGGGCAGGGGATTGAAGCTGGAGGAGCTCCTCCCGGTGGATCCCGTCCGGTATAAGGAGCCCGAGAAGCTCACCGACGACGACGTCCTGGAGGTGGGTGGCCTTCACATCCTGGGATCAGAGCGCCACGAATCCTGGCGTATCGACCGGCAGCTGCGGGGCCGGTCCGGCCGTCAGGGAGACCCTGGTGCATCCCAGTTCTTCCTCTCCCTGGAAGATGACCTCATGCGCCTGTTCATGAACGAACGGGTGGCCGGAGCCATGGAGAAGTGGGGGGTTCAGGAAGGTGAGGTCATTACCCACGGGTTGGTGACCAAGTCCATCGGCCAGGCCCAGAAGAGGGTGGAAGGGAACAACTTCGAGGCACGGAAAAGGCTGTTGGATTATGACGACGTCATGAACCAGCAGCGGGAGGTCATTTATGACCTTCGCCTATTCGCCCTGGAGGGTGGGGAAGATCTCAAAGGTGAGATCTGGGAGATGATCGAGCACTCGGCGCGGAATATGGTCGAGGAGTACTGCGACTCCGAGATCCCACCCGAGAACTGGGACCTGGCCGGGCTTCGGCGCCGACTCTTGCTGGAATACTTCATCATGGCCCCGGGCCTTCCGGACGTTAACCCGGAGGAGCCCGAGTTCACTGATCCGGAAGCCGTGTCCCAGCTCGTTCTGGGAGCCGCCCGGGACCATTTCCGCAGGAAGATCACTGACTTCGGAGAGCATGGGGAGCGCGTCATGAGCTTCGTCATGCTCCAGACGCTGGACGACAAATGGAAGGATAACCTGTACGACTTGGACCACCTGAAAGCGTCCATCGGGTTCCGGGGTTGGGGGCAGAAGGATCCCCTTGTCGAGTACAAGAAAGACGCCTACGAGATGTTCGTTGGCCTCATGACGGACATTCGTAAGACGGTGACGTCCCTCTTCTTCCGAGCCCAGATGGGAGTTCCCCAACAGCGGCGTGTTCCTGCGGCTGCCCAGAGACTCATGTATTCCGGGCCGACGGAAGTGCCGAGTGAGCGATTCGGACAGGGGGCCGCCAGGACCGCCACAGGGGGTAGCGGGGCTGGAGCCGGCTCCGGAATGGGAACCTCGGCGGGAGGCCTGGACGAACTCGGGGTTTCCAGGGGGGCGGCTTCTTCGGCCGGTCCCAGATTCGGGGGGGGGATGGGAGTGCCGGCTCCCACCGGGCCCGATCCCCGCCACCTGCTCACGAACCGGGGAGAAGATCGAAAACACATTCCCGTTACGGTGAATGACGAACCGGGGCGTAACGATCCGTGTCCTTGTGGAAGTGGCAAGAAGTACAAGAAGTGCTGCGGAAGGGGTGCGTAGCTGTTGGTCCGCCCCTTTCTCCGGACACGCTCCCAACGGTGAATCAAGAGGCGGCCCGGGCGCTAAGAGGTGGCCCGGTCGTCAGGAGGTGGCCCGGTCGCGACAAGGCTTGTTCCGGTATCCTTCTGCCCCGCACAGCGGGCCACTCTTCTGGGGTGGCCTGCTTTCTCTTGAGTCGAGGTAGAGGATTTGGAAAGCTCCGGGCGAAGGGCCCCCCCCGAAGAGGGGAGAAGGAAAAGGACTCCCATCCGGTCCTGGTCTCGAGGGGATCGGCCCAGGGAGCGACTTCGGACTTTGGGGCCGTCGGTCCTCTCCTTGCGGGAGCTGCTCGCGATTCTCATTGGCAGCGGTGGGAGTTCCGGATCGGCTCTGGATGTGGCGGACCAGCTGCTTCACCAGCTCGGATACCCTTCCCCCTCCGATGGGGGATCGGCGGTGAACTCCGGCCGGGAGCCTTCCATCCGAGAGCCAACCGATCCTCTTCGTCGACTCGCCATTCTTCCTCCCGGTGTCCTGGAGGCCCAGCCGGGAATCGGTTCGGCCACGGCGGCCCGAATCGTCGCTGCCATGGAGCTCGGGCGCCGGGCGGCGGTGGAATCCGGAGGGAAGGACGAGCCTATTCGGGGTCCAGGAGATGTTTTTGCGCGGGTGGGACCCCTCCTCAGGGACCTCAGGCAAGAGGAGTTCCACGCTCTGCTCCTGAATACCCAACACCGGGTCATCAGAAGCGTTCTGGTTACCCGAGGCATCCTGGACGCCGCCCTGATTCATCCGAGGGAAGTGTTTCGGGCGGCTATCGTTGAGAGTGCGGCGGGGGTGATCCTGGTCCATAACCATCCATCCGGGGACCCGTCCCCCAGTAGGGAAGACAGGGTGGTGACCGAGCAGCTGGTGGCCGCCGGGACAGCCGTAGGAATTCCGGTTCTGGACCACGTAATCATCGGGGAGGGGAGCTTCGTCTCCCTGGCCGAAAAGGGGGATTTGGGGATGAGGAGGCGTGGCTGGGGGAACGAATGGAACAGCTTGGGGAACGAGAGGAGTGGCCCGGGGAAATAGATACGGATAGGGTCACCCGCTTTCTATGGGAACTCGACCTTCATCCATTAGATTTCTCTGACCATGGCTACCGAACTCACCCGCGAACCCAGCCGCTCCCCCTTCGAAGGAGACGGAGAAGGCCCAGGGCCTGTCACCATCAGGGGATTGCCACGTCCTCTGGCCCGGGCGATGGAGCGGTACTCCGAGCGATTGGACGTGGACCAGGTCCGTAAGGCCTATCAGATGGCGGCCGATGCCCATGTGGGGCAGAAGCGGGCCTCCGGCCAGGACTACATAAGCCATGTCGTTGAAGTGGCCACTCTCCTGGCCCAGTTCAAGCTGGACACTGCGTCGCTGGTATCCGCACTCATCCACGACGTGGTGGAGGATACCCCCATCACCCTCACGGACATCGAGGAGGAGTTCGGGTATGAGGTGGGCCAGATCGTCGATGGCGTCACGAAGATCGGCCGGGTGGAGTTCACGTCCCATACGGAACAACAGGTTGAGAACTACCGGAAGCTCCTCCTTTCCATGGCCCAGGACGCCAGGGTCATCCTCATCAAACTTGCGGATCGCCTCCACACCATGAGGACGCTGGAGCATCTGGCTCCGGAAAAGCGGAAGAGAATCGCCCTGGAGACCAGGGAGATCTATGCACCCCTGGCTCATCGCCTGGGGATGGCGGCGTTGAAGTGGGAGCTGGAAGATCTGGCCTTCCAGTTTCTGGAACCGGAGGTCTACGACGAGCTTCGGAGCAAGGTCCAACAAAGCCGGAAGGGTCGGGAGCGCCAGATCCTGGAGATGCAACGCCCGCTGATCGAAGAGCTGAAGCTGGCAGGGATCCCAGCCAAGGTCACAGGCCGACCGAAACACCTCTTTTCCATTTACCGAAAGATGCAGGTCCGCCAGAAGCCCTTCGAAGAGATCTACGATCTCATGGCCATGCGGGTCATCACCGACACTATTCCCAACTGTTACCATGCCCTGGGGGTCATCCACTCCCGTTGGACCCCCATCGCCGAACGCTTCCACGATTACGTCGCTACCCCCAAGTCCAACATGTACCGTTCCCTCCACACGACGGTCGTCGGGCCAGGGGGTCGACGCTACGAGATCCAGATCCGAACCGAGGAGATGCATAGGACCGGGGAATACGGAATCGCGGCCCACTGGCGCTACAAAGAATCCCTTCAAAGCAACCCCCGGGGCGATGACGAGGTGGACGAGGCCCTGAACTGGTTCCGCCAGGTCCTGGAATGGCAACAGGATGCGAGTGAGCCCGAGGAGTTCATGGAATTCCTCCGCATGGATCTATTCTCGGGGGAAATTTTCGTCTTCACGCCAAAGGGTGACGTCAAGCAGCTACCGATGGGCTCCACCCCCATCGATTTTGCATTCGCGGTTCATACCGAGGTGGGGCTTCATTGCGCGGGAGCCAGGGTGAATGGCCGTATAGCCCCTCTCTCCCGAAAGCTGAAAAACGGTGACACGGTAGAGGTCATGACCTCACCGAAGCAAAAGCCGAATCGGGATTGGCTTGCTTTCGTAAGGACGTCCAGGGCGCGGCAAAGGGTCCGCCAATGGATCCGGAAGGAGGAGTTCGACTCCGCAGTGGCTCTGGGGAGGGAGATCCTGGAGCGGGCGGTCCGGAAATCCCGCAAGGATCGGCCGGGGGAAGATCGTCTCAAGGAGATCGCCACCGGGCTCGGCTTCAGGGACGGGGATTATCTTCGTGAGGCTCTCGGACGGGGGGACCTGGGCCCCACTGCGGTCCTGAAGGCCCTCGACCCGGATCACGATCCAGGGCAGGAACCGGAACGGGCGGCGACCACCCTCGAAAGGCTCAGCGCTGTCCTGACCCGGTCCGATCGAGGGGTTCGAATCCAGGGGATGGATAACCTCATGGTTCGGTACTCTCAGTGTTGCCAGCCTGTGCCGGGGGACAAGGTGGTGGGGTATATCACCCGAGGCCGGGGGGTCTCCATCCATCGGGTGGACTGCCCGAACGTCCTCCACCTCTCCCAGGACCGGGAACGAAGGGTGGAGATCGAATGGAGCGCGGAGCAGGGGGAGCGCTTTTTCGTCAAACTCCGGATGGACGGCACGGACCGGAGAGGGCTCCTTTCCGATGTGGCCAAAGCCATAAGCGAAACGGGCACCGACATCCAGCACGCCGACATGAGGTCCACGGACGGAGGTATGGATGCCGAGTTCGTGGTGGAGGTTAAGGACCTGAGCCATCTGAACCGGGTTATGAAGGCGGTGAAGAAGGTAAAGGGTGTCCTGGAGGTGGAGCGGCGGGAGCATTTTGAGCAGGAGGATTTGGGAGGGTGACGCAGTTCCGCCTCGAATCTCCTCACTTCCCAAAGGGGGATCAGCCCCGAGCCATCACCGAGCTCTCAGAGGGTCTTCAGCGGGGAGACCCCTACCAGGTTCTGCTGGGCGCAACCGGAACCGGAAAGACCTTCACCATGGCCCATGTCATCGCCAACCATGGGCGGCCGGCATTGGTCATGAGCCACAATAAAACCCTTGCGGCCCAACTCTACGGCGAGCTCAAGTCCCTCTTCCCCACCAACTCCGTCGAATACTTCGTTTCGTATTACGATTACTACCAGCCCGAGGCTTACCTGCCGGCCACCGACACGTACATCGAAAAAGACGCTTCCATCAACGAAGACATTGAACGCCTTCGCCTTAGAGCGACCTCGGCCCTGATGGAGCGGGATGACGTCATCATCGTGGCATCGGTGTCGAGTATCTATGGCTTGGGGAACCCCCGTGACTACCGGGAACTCATGCTTCATCTCACCGTCGGGGAGGAGAAGAGTCGCAGGGAGATTCTGAAGAGCCTGGTGGCCATCCAGTACCGGCGAAACGACTATCTCTTCGAACGCGGGACGTTCAGGGTAAGGGGAGACACCATCGAGGTGTACCCGGCCTATGAGGAACAGGGGATTCGTTTCGAGCTCTGGGGAGACGAAGTCGAACGCATCACGCGCTTCGATCCCCTGACAGGGGAGATCATCGCTGCGCTGGACCGGACAGCGGTTTACCCGGCGAGTCACTACGTCACCCGCCGGAGCACGGTTGAGAAGATGGTCCCGGCGATCCGGGAAGAGCTGAAGAGCCAGGTTTCCCACTTCCAGGAGGCCGGGCAACTCCTGGAGGCCCAACGCATCGAACAGAGGACGAATTTCGACATCGAAATGATGCTCGAAGTCGGGACCTGTCCGGGGATCGAGAATTACTCCTTGTACACCAGCGGACGAAGCTCGGGGGAGCGTCCTGCCTGCCTCCTGGACTACTTCCCGCACGATTTTCTCGTCATCGTGGACGAGTCCCACGTATCCATTCCCCAGATCATTGGGATGTATCGGGGGGACAGGAGCCGAAAACAGGTACTTGTGGAGCACGGCTTTCGGTTGCCCAGCGCCATGGACAACCGGCCCCTCATGTTCGAAGAGTGGCAAGCCGTCGTGCAGCAGGCAGTCTTCGTCAGCGCGACCCCCTCTAAGTGGGAGCTGGAGCAGGCCGGTGGTGTCGTGGTCGAGCAGATCATTCGACCTACGGGCCTGGTGGACCCAGTGGTGGACGTGCGGCCCGTGAAGGGACAGGTCGACGACCTCCTCGCCGAGATCCGTGAGAGGGAGAAGCAGGGGGAAAGAACCCTGGTGACCACCCTCACGAAGCGGATGGCGGAAGACCTTTCGGAGTACCTTTCGAGCGTCGGAGTCCGGGTCCGGTATATGCATTCGGAGGTGGATACCATCGAGCGAATGGACATCCTCCGGATGCTGAGGCTTGGGCGGATCGACGTTCTGGTGGGTATCAACCTGTTGCGGGAGGGATTGGATCTCCCTGAAGTGTCCCTGGTGGCGATTCTGGATGCGGACAAAGAAGGCTTTCTCCGGGATGCCCGGTCCCTTATCCAGACGATCGGCCGGGCCGCCCGGAATGTGAACGGCAAGGCAATCATGTATGCCGACAGGGTCACCGAATCCATGCGTGTCTGCCTGGATGAGACTCAAAGGCGGAGGGAGACACAGCTCCGGCACAACGAGGTGAATGGGATTACCCCGGAGTCCATCCGCAAATCGGTGGAAGAGATCGAGTTCTCCACTCGGGTTGCGGACGCCAGGGGGCAGCCGGTCAGAAAAGTGGCGGAGGCCCCGGCCACCTATGCGGATGAGGTGAACCGGGAAGAATATTCCAAAATCCTGGAGGAAGAGATGCGGCAGGCTGCCGAGGCTTTGGATTTCGAGCGGGCAGCGCTCCTCAGGGACCAACTCTTCGAGCTGAAGGCCGAAATGAATGGACTGGCTGGAAAGGGCAGGCCCCGCCGCAGGTCCCTCGCGGAAGAGTTGCGGGAAGCAGCCGAGAGGGGAGTTTGAGAAGGGATGATCCTGACGGAAAATGATCTGGTACGTTGGGGGAAGCGGATTGGACAGGAAGTCGGGGGACCACTTTTCATTGGTCTGAAAGGGCCCCTTGGTGCCGGAAAGTCGGTGCTCGCCAGGGCTGTAGCCCGAGGGGCGGGGGTGGTGGGTCCCATCCCTTCTCCCACCTTCAACCTCCTCTTCCAGTACCAGTCCGCTCGGGGTATCCCCATTGTCCACATGGACCTCTACCGGATTGAGGGTGACGAGGAACTGTGGGAGTTGGGTTGGGAAGATCTCGGATCCTCCTCGGAAATCGCTCTTGTGGAATGGCCGGAGCGGGCAGGGAGCCTGCTTCCGAAGGACCGGTGGGAGGTCGAGTTGGTGGTGCCGGAGAGGGGTTCCGACCTTAGGGAGGTGGCGGTGTCCCGGTTTGGAAGGCCCCCCCATCTACCGGGGTTTCCGGTAAGGCTGGGGGACGACGGGGACGAAGCGGACGAAGGGGACGAAGGGGATGAGGGGGACGAGGGGGAGATGAAATGAGCGACCCCCCTTCGGTCGCCCCCAGGAGGGGGGCTCCGGCCGGCCTCTTTCTGGCCATCGACACCGCGGGTGCGGAGGGATCGGTGGCCATCGGACACCGTTCGGGGGTCTCCCATCGACAGCCTGAGACACGACTGGAGATCCTGGCCGGGACGACCCTCCGACCTGATGAGGAGCACGCGTCCCTCCTGCTTCCCAGGGTCCAGGACCTCCTCGGAGAGGTTGGGGCGGGGGTCGGGGATTTGTCAGGCGTAGTGGTGGGGTCTGGGCCCGGGTCCTTCACCGGGGTTCGGGTAGGAGCGGCTACCGCCAAGGGATTGGCCTGGGCCCTGAATCTTCCCCTCTGGGCCTTCTCCTCGCTGGCGGCGGCGGCGGCGGATGTGGACGATGATCCGTTCCGCCCTCGTCTCGTCCTCTTCGATGCCAGGGGAGATCGGGTTTATGCCGCGGCCTACCGTGTGGCCCGGGGCTCCATGGATACCCTCCTGGCCCCTCGGGCTACCACGGTGGGGGAGGTTCTGGACGAGCTCCTTCCGCCTGGGGCCCTTCTGATGGGGGATGGCGCCCTCAAACATCAGGCTCTCCTTCAGGGAGCGGGGAACCTTGTGCTCCCTCCGCCGGCCGGCCGGCCCAGCGCCCGGGGCCTGCTGCGCCTGCTCTCCCTGGACGCCGAGGCGGCTCCTCTGGACGACTTGGGTCGATGGGAGCCGGACTATCTCAGGGAATCGGGCGCTGAGCGCATGTGGAAGACGCGAACAGGTTGGGAAGGGCCGTGAATATCCGACCGGCAGTGGCCGCCGATCTGGAGAGCATCATTGTCATCGAGTCCCAGTCTTTCTCAAACCCCTGGCAGCCGGACACCTTCCGATCTCTCCTGGAGCAGGAGCGAGCCAAGGTCCTGGTGGCGGAGGACCCGGCCGGAGGTGTGGTGGGATTCACGATTCTCTGGTGGGTGTTGGAGCAGGCGGAGTTGGCAAACCTGGCGGTTCGAAAGGACCATCAGAGGCGTGGCATCGGTTCGATCCTTCTGGATAGTGCCATTGCCCACGCCGAGTCCCAGGGGGTTGAAAGCCTCTTCCTGGAGGTTCGCGTGTCCAATGAGCCGGCCTATCGACTGTATTCCCATCGAGGTTTCAGTCAGATTTCGGTCCGGAAGGACTATTACCAAAACCCCAGGGAGGATGCTCGAATCCTCGTGAGACAGCTGACTCCCGCCTCCGGGACCCACGGCAGAGCGAGCGGTGTGTCCGTGAGCGAGGATTCGCATGACCACGTGGAGTGATATCCAGAAACAAATGTAGTCAATTCCAAATATTCCGTTGACCGAGTTTGAGTCGCCGGATATCTTCGAACCACTGACAAGGTTGTGTAAACGCTTGTCCTATCTGGAAAAGGACCCAAAAATGTTCCGGTCAGTAGTGGTTACCGCTCTCTTCCTTATTCTTACAACTTTGGCCTCGGCCCAGGAAGTGGTCCAGGGCCAACGATCCACCCATGAGGTGCTGAAAGGGGAGACCCTCTGGTCCCTGGCGGAGCGGTACTTGGGGAACCCGTACCGATGGCCGCTCATCTACGAGGCCAATAGCTCCCAGATCCAGGACCCCAACCTTATCGAACCCGGTCAGCTCCTGGTGATCCCCGGGGAGGGTCAGGAGACGGTCCCGGTTCAGGGCGTAATGGTGATCACCCAGGGTGAGGTGGTCGTGGCCGAAGAGAATGTGGTGACGCTTCCTGCCGGGGGGGTGTGGGTGCAGGCATCCGAGGGTACGAATGCCCCCTGTCCAGCTCCCGAAGACCGAACCCTATTCTTTTCAGGAAGGGTTCAATCCCCGAGCTGTCCCACCATCGTGCCATCCCCTGAGCAGCGGACCTCCTTTTATTCCCCGCCTCCTGAGGCCCGTGTTGTCGAGGGGATGGTCTCTGAGGCCCGAACGGCCAGGGCGGTTCCGACGGCGGGAGTCGGCACGGCCGCGGTTCCTTTGGGCCTGGTCTACGCCTCCGACTGGTTGGTGGAACGGGGGGGGGAGGTAGGGTTCATCGGCACCCTGAGCGGGTTCTCCCATGTCCATGCCGATCGCACTCCCCAGGGTCTTGCCAGGTGGGGGGAACGGGTCATGATCGCTGCAGAGGAGGGAGCCCGTTTTCAGGTCGGGGATCTCCTCCAGAGCTTCCGGACGGTTCGTGAAGAGCGGGAGATAGGAGCGGTCCAGCGACCGACCGGCGTCCTCGTTGTAACCGGCCTGAATGAGGCCGGAATCGTAGCCATGGTCAGCTCCGAGCTGGGTCGCATCCAGGTCGGGGACCGAGTCAGGCGTGCCCCGGACTACACGCCTCGATCCGGAGCCCTCCCTTCGCCGGTGGAAAGCAACGTTACGGCCACCCTCCTGGGGTTTTCGGAAGAAAGACCTGTCTATGGTTTAGGGGCCAACGCGTTTCTGGACGTGGGGACGGATGAGGGCATCGCCATCGGCGACATCTTCCGGGCGGACGTGGACCAGGCTGGGCCCTCCTTTGGATTGGAAGCGTCCAGACTCCAGGTGGTGTTGGTGGAGGGGCACCTGTCAACCGCACGCGTCATCGGCGTGAAGCACCCCGACCTTGCCTCGGGCGACCGTATCCGGCTCATTGCGAAGATGCGGTAGGTGTCAGTGCTCCAGGCGATCCCTGTGTACCTGTTTCTCATTCACGGCCGATGAAAGACCCGTCGAAGAGGGTTTTGGTCACCGGCGGCGCCGGGTTTATCGGAAGCCATGTCGCGGACGCCTATCTCGCCCGGGGCTACCCGGTCTGGGTCGTGGATAATCTATCCAGCGGCAAGCTTGAGAACGTCCCGGCGGATGCGACCTTCGTGGAAATGGACATTCGGGACGAGGGGATCCGGGAGCTGTTTCGCGAAGTCCGATTCGATCTGGTCAATCACCATGCGGCCCAGATCGATGTTCGAGTCTCTGTGGCCGACCCCCAGTATGATGCCCAGGTTAATCTCTTGGGCCTCCTGAACCTGCTGGAAGGGGCCCGAGAGGTGGGAACCGGGCGATTCGTGTTCGTGTCCAGCGGGGGGGTCGTGTATGGGGAACCCCAAACGTTTCCAACGCCCGAAACCGCCCCCAAGCTTCCTCTCTCCCCTTACGGGGTCTCGAAGCTCACGGGGGAGCTCTACTTGAACTACTACCGGGAGGTTCATGGTTTGGACTATGTGGCGGTCCGGTACGGGAACGTATACGGGCCCCGACAGGACCCCCATGGAGAGGCAGGGGTCGTGGCCATATTCTCCGGTCGCCTCCTTTCCGGCGAGCCGCTGACCGTTTTCGGAGACGGGGAACAGACTCGGGACTACACCTTCGTGAAGGACATCGTGGCAGCGAACATGTTGGTCTCAGAAGTATCGGTAGGCGAGGGGGAGGGGCTGGACCGATGGGCCTTCAACGTCGGGACCGGGACCGGAGTCAGTGTGAATCTGCTGGCCGATACTTTGGAGGATATTGCGGGCACCCGGCTGGTACGGAAATACGAAGCGCCCCGCCCAGGGGAGTTACGTCATAGCCGGTTGGATACGAAGCGCCTTCAGGCCCAGGGATGGGCCTGTCAATGGACCCTGGAGGGAGGCCTCCGGGAAACCTATGAACACATTGCCAAGGGGAGAGGATCCGCCTGATGTGGAATCTCCTTCACCCGGCCGCTGAGGCCGTCCATTCGATCGCGGCCAGTCTGGCACTCCTTCAGGTTCGAATGCCCACCACCGCGTGGGACATGGTGGTCGGGGGGACGCTCCCCACGATCGTCGTCCTCCTGGTCCTCCTCGCTTTTTCCCTCTTGAGCTGGTGGCTCATCTTCTGGAAATGGAAACAGTTCCGGCAGGTCCGTTCCGAGGGGGACCGTTTTCTGGGTGAGATGGAGAAGGCCCAGACGCTGGAGGAAGCCTACAAAGCCGTGCTTGCGCTCCCGGAATCCCCCTACCGGAGGGTGTTTCGACAGGGAGTGAACTTCTTCAGCGAGCTCAAGCCCGGTGCCCTTCGGGAGGGAGGGCCCCGTCAGGATGGCCTGACATTGACCCAACTGGAAGCCCTCCGGCTGGTTCTGGAAAAAGAGGAGGCGGAGGAGCGGGACGAGCTGGCCCACGGCCTGACCTGGCTGGCCATCATCGGTTCCATCTCTCCCCTTCTCGGCCTTATGGGCACGGTCATAGGTATCATGAACGCCTTCCTGGGGATCACAGCCACCGGTTCCACCAACATCGGCGCCGTGGCCCCAGGGGTGGCCGAGGCGCTGGTCACCACGGTGGTGGGGCTTGCCGTCGCCATTCCAGCCGTAATCGCATACAACCATTTCGTCGCCCGGCTGAACTTGGTCACCGGCGAGATGGAAGGGTTCTCCAGCGAGTTCATTGGAACGCTGGCCCGGGAGGGAAGGGTATAACCAGCCATGAATAGGGGTGGACGTAGGACCCGAAGGCAGGATCTGCCGATCAAGGCGGATATCAACGTTACGTCCCTGGTGGACGTGGCGTTTACGCTCCTTGTCATCTTCATCATCACCGCTCCCATGCTCCAAGGGGGGGTGGAGATCCAGGTCCCTGAAGCTGACGTGGCCCCGGTCACGTCACAAACCGACCCCATCTACGTCACCATCCAGCGGGATGGCAGGGTTTTCCTGGCCGAGACGGAGGTCCCGGCTGAGGATCTCCGTACCTCCCTCCCACAGCTGCTTCGGGCCGCGGGAGCCAAGACGGTATATATCAGAGGGGACGCCCAGGCGGACTACCAGGACGTCCTAGGGATCATCGCCGCCGTGTCCCATATCGAGGGGATCACGTTCAGCTTGGTAGCCGACCCCATTATCCAACCGTAGGGAGTCGATGAGGCACCGGGATCGCCCAGGGAAGAAGCAACTCTACGCCTCGGCGGGCGTTCACGTCGTGGCCGTCATCCTGGCGTGGACCGCACAGGTGTCCGCCACCGATCCCATGGATTTCATCACGTACGAGATCACCCTGGTCTCGCCGCCTCCGGCGAACGAGGCGCCGGATCCGGAACCGGTGGTGGAAGAGGAGGTCATCGTGGAGACGCCGGAGCCGGTCCGTGAAGAGGAGCCGCCCCCGGTGGTAGAGGAGAATACGCGGGTGGAAGAGAGGCCCACACCTACCCCTACCCCCACCCCACCCCCGCCGCAGCCCGAACCGGAGGAGGAGGCAGGGGATCCGGAGCCATCCGAGGCCGTGAGTGGTGAGGATCTGAACATCCGAATGGAAGGGTTGCGGAGGGATTTCCCCGAGTATTACGGCAACATTATTCGGCAAATCCAGCGATGTTTCGAGTTCAGAGGGGGAGGACGGCTGGAAACCTCGGTCATCTTCTATATTTCCAGGGACGGGACCGTAAACGGCGGGAGTATCGATTTCTTTGTGCGTTCGGGAAATGTGAACTTTGATTATGCGGCCATGGGGGCGGTGGAATGTGCCGGAAACGGCCGCTTCGGACCCCTCCCCGAAGATCTGGGATTGGACCTCCTCCCCATCCTCTTCACATTCACTCCGAGGGGAGAGGATGGCGCGGTATCTTCGGCTTCCGGGCATCCACCCGGAAGGTAGAGCCGTCTAAGTCGGTACAGGGTGGGGCGGGGAATCCACAACGATCATGGGACGGAAGACAGGAATGAGGGAAGTGATGCGGCGGATACTATTGGCGAGCCTGTTCCTCCTGTTCGGGATCGGGTCGATGGACATGGCGTCAGGGCAGGAGCGCAGGGACTCTTTCCCCGGGGTCCGATTGGGCCTTGTCTATGAAACCAGCTATCAACCGGTGCTGGCCATCAAACCCTTTTCCAGCAGGTTCGGCGGCGGCGGGGTGCACGGCCAGGCGGAAGCCATCATCGCCCGGGATCTTCGCTATTCCGATCGCTTCGAGATGCTGGACTCTCTTCCGGCCTCCCTGGTGGGGGAGGGAATCGACTACACCCTCTGGGATCAACTCGGAGCCACGTGGCTCATCTCCGGGCAGGTGGAGGGGCTGGGGGAAGGCTACGTCCTGGTCCTGAACCTCCACAACATCGTCTACGCCGAGATGAGGGAGCAGGCCCGGTTCTCCCTTCCGGATCCGGCGTCGGAGCATTTCCGAATGGCGGTGCATCGGATCTCGGACCAGATCGTGGAGTGGATCTTCGACGAGCCGGGAATGGCGGCCAGTCGCATCGCATTTTCCAGGGTTTTGGACGGTGGTGCCCAGGAACTCTTCCTCGTCGATTCCGACGGCGAGAATGTCCGCCGGATCACCGACAAGGGGACCATCAGCAAGTCCCCTTCGTGGCATCCGTCGGGGCAAAAGCTGGCCTTCACCCATTCCCTGAACTTTGAGCCGCATAAGATTATTGAGCTGGATCTCAGAACCGGAAGGGAAACAGTCCTGGACCCCGGTCGAGAAGGCCAGCAAGCTACTCCGTCCTACCACCCCAACGGCCGTGAGCTCGCCTTCGGCCTTATGGGTAACAACCGGGCGGGGCTCTTCAGCTACGATGTGGAGCGGAATTGCTGCCTGACCCACATCCAGGGAGGACGATGGGAAGATCTCTCCCCGTCCTTCTCTCCGGACGGGACCAGAATCGTCTTCAACTCCAACCGCCTCGGAACCCATATTCCCCAGGTGTATGTAGTCTCCTCCCGGGGTGGCCAGGCGGACCTGATCTCCCCTTATGTTCCCGGCTCCGCAGGATACTACACGTCCCCTGATTGGTCCCCCACCTCCGATCGAGTGGCTTTCCACGGTCGCGTCGGCCGATACGGAAAGTACCAGATTCTGGTGGCCGAGGTTGAGTCCCGGATCGCCCGGGTTCTTCAGCTCACTGCGGAAGGGAACAATGAGGATCCGAGCTGGGCCCCCGACGGGCGCCATTTGGTGTTCTCAGGGGAGCGGAGCTACGGTTACGGCCTGTTCATCGTGGACTCTGCCACCGGCCGGATTCGGCCTTTGGTGTCCAATATTCGACCGATTGCGCCGGAATGGTCTCCCTCTCTGGCCGAATCCGCGGAGGGAACGTTGCGCGGAGGGGGTTTTTGACGTATATGCCTTGGTGTGAGCCGGGCCCTGACATGGCTGGTGAAATCCTTTAGATTCGGGGGGTTATGCCCCTCCGGAGTTTTGTTGTGTACACACCCTTTTCTTGAATGGGAGTTGGGATGAGATACCGCACCTTCGTCGCCGCCGCTCTGGCCGCTGTCCTCTTTGTGGCCGCCTGCAAGAAGGATCCGCCCCCGCCGCCGGAGCCCACGGGACCGACCGCAGCTGAGTTGGCTGAGGCACAACGCATCCGCGATTCCATCTCTGCTGCGGAAGCCGCCGCTCGGGCCGCTGCAGAGGCTGCGGCCCGGGAAGCCGCCGCTCGGGAGGCCGCCCTCGCCGCAGCACGGGCCACACTGGCCGAGAGGATCCACTTCGACTACGACGTGGCCGAAATCCGCCCGGATGCCGAGCGGGCTCTTAGGGCCAAGCTGGGGATCCTCAGGGCAAGCCCCAACGTCATTCTCCGCATCGAAGGCCATTGTGACGAGCGTGGCAGCAATGAGTACAACGATGCTTTGGGGAACCGTAGGGCTCAAGCGGTAGTAGACTTCTTTACGAACTTCGGCTTGGATGCGTCCCGTTTCGCCATCGTTTCCTTTGGGGAGGACCGCCCCATGGCGAACCAGAGCAACGAGGACGCCTGGGCCCAAAACCGGCGGGCTGAGTTCATTATCACCGCCGGCCAAAACGACATCAACCCGGGGGGCACCCCGTAGGAAAATGGTGAATCTCGTTCCGTCCCGAATCCCGGGTGCCGGATTTCGGTCCGGTGCCCGGGTCCGAGGGACCCGTTGGCTCGTACTGGGCCTTTTTGGGCTGACCCTCTCCGGGTGCGCCACCAAGGGAGACATCCGTGACGTTCAGGACGAAATCCGGGCTCTGGTGGCACAACAGCGACGGACTCTTGAAGAGCTGTCGGGGTTGAACCTGGCCGTTCAGGACACCCTCGGGCGACAATCCGATGCCATCTTCGAATCCCGGGGGGACACCAATCGGCGGTTGTCCACAATCGAGCAGGAGCTCATCACGATTCAGGAGCTCCTCCGGATGAACCAGCAGTCGCTGATGACGCTTCGGGACCTGATGGAGTCCGGGAGGTCCGGTGGCGTGTCTCCGATGCGAACGGACACCGAGCCTGGCCAAATGATGGGCGGGGGCGTTGTGCCCCCCCAGGACCGGGCGGGTGGCCCGGTGGAGATGTACAACGCCGCCGTCACTCAGTTCAACAACCGGTCCACCCGAACGGCCCGGATGGCCTTCCAGCAGTTCCTGAGGGAGTACCCGAGCGACGCGTTGGCCCCCGACGCCCATTACTACCTGGCCGACATCCTGGTCCAGGAGAACCAGCTCAGGGAGGCGGTTGCGGCGTTCCTCCGGATTCCGGAGCTCTTCCCGACCGCTGGAAGGGTTCCAGAAGCCCTGTACCGGGTGGGTGTGACATACATCGCCCTCAATCAACTGGATGACGCCCGGGTGTATTTGACACGAGTGGTGAACAGCTATCCGGGTACGGATGCGGCCACAGCCGCACGGGAGCGGCTCGCCGAGATCGGGTAGGGGCCGGTCTTTCCCGCCCGGCCCGCGCCACCTGCTCGCACCATCCTCTCCCCACGACCTCTTACGACCCATGCGATGCCCCCAATGTGACGGCGCTGACAACCGTGTGGTGGACACCCGGACCAGCCGGGGTGGGCGGGCCGTGCGGCGACGTCGGGAGTGCTCGGAGTGTGGGGAGCGGTTCACGACATACGAGTATGTTGAAGGTCGGACCATCCAGGTCCTGAAGCGGGATGGAAGCGCTGAGGACTTCGACCGAGAGAAGCTGGTGAAGAGCCTCCAGATCGCTTGTGCAAAACGCCCGGTCTCAGCTTCCCAGGTCGAAGCTCTGGCCGACGAGGTCGAGGATGAGCTTTCCAGGCAGGCGGGAGTGGAAGTTCCCAGCTCCCTTCTTGGCGAGATGGTCATGGGCGGGCTCAAGCCCCTCGACAGGGTGGCCTACGTACGTTTCGCGTCGGTGTACCGGAACTTCCAGGACATCGAAGAGTTCCAACACTTTGTAGACGACCTCAACGCCCGGCAGCGGCAGGAAGCCGAAACCCGGGAACAGGAAGAGCTTCCGCTCTGATCAAATCTCCATATGCGTGATTTAGGGGACTTCGCGAGGCGACGAGGGGAAATGCCTTTTCTGGAGCATCTGGAAGAGCTCCGGTGGAGGATTCTCTGGAGCCTCGTGGCCGTTGTGCTCGGCACTATCCTCGGCTTCATTGTCGTTTATTATTTCGGCGTGATGGAGCTGCTCATCCAGCCCATTCGGGTAGCGTACACCGATCCTGAATTCCGCCTCATCTACCTGTCCCCCGCCGATCCCTTTTTCATCACCCTCAAGTTGGCCGTGGTGGTAGGGATCCTGGTGGCGTTCCCCATTATCGTCTATCAGGTGTGGGCCTTCTTGTCTCCGGCCCTGGAACGGCATGAGAAACGGGCTATCATCCCAGCTCTTTACATGGGGTTGGTCCTCTTCTCCGCCGGCGTAGCCCTGGCGTACTTCGTGGCTCTTCCGCTGACCATGACCTTCTTCCAGAACTTCCAAGCGCAGTACCTGGAGGAGCAGCTCGAGGTAGGGAAGACCCTGGGCTTCATCACCAAACTGCTCATCGGCTTCGGGGTCATTTTCGAACTTCCCGTAGTCGTGATGATCCTCTCGGCTCTGGGGCTGGTCACACCCGAATTCCTGAAATCGAAGCGCCGCCACGCGATGGTGCTAATCACGGTGCTGGCCAGCTTCCTAACGCCCGGCGACGTCATCACCCTTACCATAATGCTGATGGTGCCTCTCTTCTTCCTGTACGAGTTCAGCATCTTCCTCTCCCGCATGATCTGGAGACGGAAACGGGCCAGGGAGAAAGCGGAGGCCTCATCGGATCCTCCTGAAGGGTCGGTGGAGTCGGGATGAGGTCGGGAACTGCTTCCGGCAGGGGTTCCCCGTACCAATCGGTGGCATTCGCCCTTCTCTTCACCGCCCTCCTGAACGGCGAGCCCCTCGGGGCGCAACTTCAGGTACAGCCGCCTGACACGATCCCGGTGGATTCCACCCTTCTCAGGATTCAACAACAGCTCCTGGGGTTGGCGAGGCCGCCGGGAATTGACTCCACCTACTTCCTTCCGGACTCCCTGTTGCCGGATTCCCTTCGGGAGCTTCGGGAGGCGAGAGCCGCGGGGAACAGAGCTGGAGGCCGGGGCGCCCGGCCGGTGGGGCGGACGGGGCTGACCGGGGGGGATAGCACCCTCACGGCTCTGAGAGAGCTGGAGGGGTACACCGTCACAGAGTACAAATCCGTTGGGGCCAATTTTGGTGCAGAGGAACGGCAGCTCATACTTTTGGGGACACCCGAGAACAAGGCCCAGATCAGTGCCGACGGGCAGGAACTGACCGCTGATTCCCTGTTTTATAGTGAGGAGATGGGAAAGGTCTGGTCCACGGGCTCCGAGGCCATCTTTCAACCTCAGGATGGGGACCCGGTCAACAGCCGGATCATCGTCTTCGACCTGAGGGAGGGAAGGGGCACGGCTCTGGGCGCCACCACACGCTATTCCGGGGGGGGGGGAATGGATCGTACACGGTGATCTGACCTCGGTGAGCGATACGGCCTCTTGGGGAACCCACCTCAGTTTCACCTCCTGTGAACT
>JBDRDQ010000005.1:0-4069 GCA_043820695.1 Gemmatimonadota bacterium
ATCCGTGCCTGTCAGCGCTGCCCGTCCTGCGCTCTCCCCTTCCACCTCCCTGCGAAGCAGGAACTCGACCCGCTTCATGTTCTCCCGGATCTGCGCCTGAAGAAGGGCGATCTGGGGGAGGTCCCCGTAGACATCCGGGTCTTGGAGGGTCTCGAGAGCCTCGATGGCCTCTTCCAGATCGGGGACGTCCCGGCCGGCATCAACCAGCGCCTCCCGGAGCTCCTGAGCCTGGGCTAGGCGCTGGGCGAATTCACGAGTGTATTGTCGGATCTCCTCATCGGTGAAGGGTTCCGGATTCCCCCGAGTTGCACCGCCCAAGGGCGAACCCTCCTGGCCCTGCTCGGATTCTCCAGGAGCGCCCCGGTTCTCCAACCGGCGCCCAAGGGACTCGGCCCCTCTGGCCAGCTCCCGGGCCTCCCGGAGGGCCTCTTCCAGATCCCGATTGGGCATCCCCCCCTCGAAGGCCTGGACTGCGTCTTCGACCTCTTCCCGAAGAGCTTGGATGTCCGAAGAGATCTGATCCTCCCATTCGAGAGCGAATTCCCGCTCCCGCTGCTCCACCACGCCCTTGGTGTAGGCTAGCTTCTCCTCGAGTTTTCCTTCCCGAATGGCTTCCACCGCCTCATTCAACTCTACCGCCGCCTCCCGGCTCTCCTGCTGGGCCGACTGTTGCATGCGGAAGAGGTCCCTTTCCAACTCCTGGGTTTGCCGAACCATCTCGTCCTTCTGCTCGTGAATCTGTTGGACCTCCCGGCGTCGGGCCGCGGGGTCATCCGGAAGTTGTTCCACCTCTTCCCGCACCCTCTCCTGACTCGCAGCCAAGCGGTCCACACGCTCCAGGGCGTCCTGGATCCCCTCCTGCATTCGACTTTCCTGGGTCCTCTCCAGCCGCCGCTGGGCTTCCTCCAGGTCATCCAGGGCGGAGGTCGCATCAGCAAGCCCTTGGTTCCGCCCGGACCCAGCGGCAGATCGTCGCATCGTCTCAGCAGCCTCCTGGAGGCGTCGGGCCGTCTCCGCCAGTTGTTGGTCACCGGTCCTGCGCGCCAGCTCCGCCAGTTGGCGGGCGGTCTCCTCAGCCTCCTCCGCGAGACCTCTTTGACTGTCACCACCGGAGCCTCCGGAAGCGCCTGGTTGGGCGTCGGCGCTGCGGCGCTGCCGCTCCAACTCCTGCTGTTGCCGGCGGGCGAGCTCCTTCAGCTTTTCTGTAAGCGCGTCCACCTCTTCGTCGGCCTGCTGCCGCTCTCCCCTTTGGACGGTCTCGTATTGGTTCTGGAGCTTGTCCAGCTCCAGCTCGAAGAGGTCCGCCAACTCCTCCGCACTCGCTCCGCCCCCGCCCCCACCCCCTCCACCACCGCCGCCCTGTTGCTCACCCACGGTTCGCTCATAGGTCTCTTCAGCTTTTTGGAGAAACCTCAAAGCCCGCTGTTCGGGAGGGAGAGCATCCCGCGTATTCTCCCCACGCAGGAGGGCCTCGGCCGCCTCCATGTCCTGGATGGCAACGGGAAGCAGCTCAGCAATCTCCTGGAAATGCGGATCGGCCTGGGACAGTCCCCTCGTGTTCAGCTGGACCAGAAGGGACGCCACCTCATCCCTCACGCGCCTCTGGGCCAGGGCCACACTCACCGTATTCTCGCTGAAGTCCGCCGGTGTGTAGCTCTCCCGGTCTCGCAGGAGGTTGAAGGTCGCGGCGACCACCTCTCGTTGAAGCTCGGACAGACTCCCGCCGTCGCCTTGCCCACCGGCCTGCTCCCCGGCTCGCGGTTGCTCTCCGCCCTGGGGCTGCTCCTCCGCCTGCCGGAAATCCCTGCGGAAGGGCCGAATGTTGATGAAATAGATGTCGCTGAGAGCCTCCTCGGCCCGTCCATTCCGGTTGTCTCTTGCCACCGCATAGTAGGAGACCACGTCCCCGGCCTCGAGCTCCCATTCCTCCAGGAAGAGGGTGTGACCAGCCGTCACCTCGGTCAGCGGCGGACCCGCCGCCCTATAAAGGGACAGGGTATCCTCAGCCTCACCGTTGACGGAATAGACCAAGCGCAGGTCGCTGATGCCGAAGTCGTCGTCGGCCTGTGCCTCGATGAACATCTCCTCAATGGCGCTCGCAGTCGCATCTCGGCCGGGGTCGGAGATGACCACCGATGGCGGGAGGTCGGCCAGAACGTCAATCGTGTACTCAGGGGAGGCCGGCACCATTCGGCCGTCCGATCGGGCAAGCTCGATCCGGTACACCCCATCGCCCGATACCTGGATCTCGCCGGAAAGAGTCCCGTCAGGCATGACCGTGAGCTCCGTGGCCACCGAATCGTCCACGATCAGAAGCCCCGCCGGGGTAGCTAGAGTGGATCGGATCGATACCTCCACCCTGGTTCCGCTCAGGACGGCGATGTCCCCACCACCCTCGACCTCCCTTGGGCTGAGGCCCGTATACTCAGGGAAGTAGTAGGTGTGGTTCATCTCCTCCACGTAAGGCAGGTCCGCCACTTCGATGGTGTGGGAGGTCGATCGGACACCATTGGCCTCAATGAAATACTCGGTATGCTCAACCAGATTCAGGAGGAGGAGGTCGTACTCCCCGCTATCAGCCGGAAACATGGAAAAACGCTGGTACTGGTCAGTCTCTCCGGTCCGGGCGAAGACGAACACCTCGTCGGAATCAAAACCCCTCAACCCGGCGGTGATGAGCTGGTCCGCGCCACGTGCCACCGTGGTGTCCCCCGGAAATACCGATATGCTGTACGGGCTCACCTCCGCAGCTTCCGTCGTGGGGACGATCAACGCCTTCATCCCGTATCGGAGCCCGCCCGGGCCCAGCAGAAGGAAGAGCAACACGCCGAGGAAGATGGCCCCCAGGGCGCCGGATCCCTGGTACAGCCCCCGGCGGTCGATCCTCCGGCCGTAGTCCACGGCCCTCGCCTTGTCCACCGCCCGTTCCACCAACCGGTCCAGCAGGGCGGGGGACGCAGAATGCGGGGAAGATGGGCCTTTCTTTTCCACGTCCACAGCCCCAAGAATCGCGGCCTCCAGAGAGGGTTCACGCTCCTCCAGGTAGAGGGCCACCTGATCGTCGGAAACCCGCCGAAATAGGGGTTTGATGAGGAAGAAGAAGGTGAGAAAGACCACGATGCCCCAGGTCACCACCCGGAGGCTGGTGACGGCGGCGGGAGAGAAACGGGCAGCTTCCAACCCGTAGGCCGAGAGCGGGAAGGCCAGGAATCCGGCCCCGAACACGATGCTCGCACCCCGCAGGGTCATGCGGAGGCGCCACCGGGTCCGCACGCTGCGAATAATAGGCAGAACGCGAATTTTCCTTGGGGACTCACGATCCGGCATGGAACCCTCTCTTCCCAGCAGCCCGAGAAATCCGATTGGAGACGAACGTCTCCAAAGCCAACAACACAAATGCCATCAAGAGGAGGAAGCGCCACAGAGATTGGCGGCGCTCCTGATCTTCTAACCGAAGGCGAGCGGCCCGTGTCCCTTCCATGCGAGGAGACTCCCCTCCCCGGGGTTGGGAACTCAGAGCGGCCACCGTCTCTTCCACGTCCATTGGACTCAGCTCCGCCTCGGCCAGATCGACGTTTACCGCGACCGCAAGAGGGCGCATGTCCGATGCCCCGGGAGTCCGGATTTCATACACGCCTTGTTCTTCCAAGCGAAGGAAGTGGGGGCCCTCTCCCGTGGGCAGCGGGATGTTTTCTCCGGATGGAGTGAACGCGACCCTCTCCTCCTCGCCCGCCAGAGCTTCCGAGACCTCACCCAACCCCGCAGTGGCCATGGCCGTGGCGTCGGTGACGTCCACCACCTGGCCTGCGGTGAACGCCGCCACGCTTTCCGATCTACCGGACACATATCTCACCAGTTGGTGAGCGAAGGGAAGGAAGACGGGCTGCTGGGCAAGGTCGTTCCAGAAGGCATCCAGGGTCGAGGTCCAGACCAGGACCCGGCCCTCGCCTACCTTCCTCTCCGCCAGGGCCACGGACCCGTCATCGTACTTCGCAAGCACTCGGCTGGTTTCCGGATCGGCCATCAGAAGGTCCCGGGAACGGAAGAAGCGAGCCCCGGTGAAGTCCCC
>JBDRDQ010000006.1:0-7555 GCA_043820695.1 Gemmatimonadota bacterium
CGTTTCCGCGTCGAATTCCGATATCGTCTGGGTGGGGACCGGCGAAACCCAGCCTCGGCACAGCGGATATTCATACTCCGGGACCGGGGTCTTCAAATCCACGGATGCCGGGATGACCTGGCGGAACATGGGCCTTCGTGACACGCATCACATTGGGAAGGTCATCATTCACCCGACCAACCCTGATGTGGTTTTCGTGGCTGCTCTGGGCCACTTCTGGACTCCCAATGAGGAGCGAGGAGTGTTCCGGACTTTGGATGGTGGGGAGAGTTGGGTCCGGGTGCTTTTCGTGAGCGACCACACCGGGGCGGTGGATCTCGTCATGGACCCGTCCAACCCTCAAATCCTCTATGCTTCGGCATGGCAGGCGGTGAGCGGGGAACCGGTGGAGGCGGGAGCGGAGAGCGGCATCTTCCGAAGCTCCAATGGGGGGGACAGTTGGGAGAGGCTCGGCAATGGGCTTCCGGATGGCCCTTTGGGACGAATCGGTCTCGACGTAGCGCAAAGCGCCCCTGATCGGGTGTTCGCCTTTGTGGACAATTGGGGTCCCAGCCCGGTTGAAGACCGGACCATCGTCGGAGGGGAGGTCTACCGATCCGACGACCGCGGGGAGAGCTGGCAGAAGGTGAATGAGGACGATCTCTTTCCGGTTTTCGGCGTCTACGGTTGGAAGTTCGCGGACATCCGTGTATCGCCCCAAGACCCGGACGACCTCTTTATCCTGGGCAACCGTGCGTTCCGTTCTACCGATGGGGGCCGCACCTTCCGGGGCATCGGCGAGAAGATCATCAGGATGCATGACACCCGCGGCGTCATCATGCACTTGGACCATCACGAGATCTGGATCGATCCCATGAATCCCGACCGGGTTCTCCTGGGAAACGACGGCGGCCTCTTTCAGTCCTGGGATCGCGGGGAGAGCTGGCTTCATATCAACACGATTCCTGCGGCGGAGTTCTACTCCATCTCCCTGGACATGTCCCGACCGTATCGGATTTTCGGGGGCACTCAGGACAACGCCGCCCTCTACGGGCCGAGCCATCTTTCAGTGGAAGATGCGATCCGGGATCCGTGGGAGAACGTCTACCTGGATCAGTGGACCGGTGGGGATTCCTTCGATACTTACCTGGATCCCACCGATACCTCCTTCGTCTATTACGAGCATCAGCACGGCGCCATGCGCCGGATGAACATTATCCAGGACTCAGTCCTCACCGGCGCGGCCCAGAATATCCGGCCGCGGATCCGGGGTGGGGAAGGGGGGGCCGACGGGGAGGAATTTCGCTCCGGATGGTACACCCCCTTTATTATCTCTCACCATGACCCCTTCACCCTGTACGTCGGGGGGAACCGCCTGCTGAAGTCCACGAACCGCGGAGACGATTGGATCCCCATCAGCCCCAACCTCTCGGATCCGGCGGGTGGGCCCCGGGCGCCGGTGCCCTTTGGAACCATCACCATGATCGCCGAGTCGGAACTCCAACAGGGAGTCATCTACGTGGGGACGGAGGGTGGCTCGGTTTGGATCACCCGGGACGAGGGAGAGGATTGGGATAAGGTAAGCGGGGAGCTACCCGCGAAATGGGTGAGCCGGGTCGTTGCGTCCAGGCATGCTCCGGGGAGGGTCTACCTTTCACAGACCGGATTCAGGGAGGACGACTTCGCCACGTACCTCTTCCGGTCCGATGACTTCGGTGAGAGTTGGATCACCATCGGCGGGAATCTCCCGGCGGAGTCCGTGAACGTGATCCAAGAGGATCCGGAGCTGCCCGATGTCCTTTATCTCGGGACGGATCTGGGGGTCTACGTATCCGGGGACGGGGGAGGGAGTTGGCACTCTATCTCAGCCAATTTGCCCACGACCCCGGTCCACGACTTGGATGTCCATCCCAGAGACGGGGAACTGGTCATCGGTACGCATGGTCGAAGCGCATTCGTGCTGGACTTGAAACCGGTTCGGGAGCGACTGCGGTCGAGAGGGCAGGGGGACGAATGACGGCACGGAAAGTCGAGATGCCTGTGCTTCGTGACGGTGCGCCGCCCCGGTATCCCAGCATTTTCAACGATGTGATCGGGCCCGTGATGAGAGGGCCCTCCAGCTCCCATTGCGCCGCCGCGGTTCGGATCGGGCGGTTGGCCCGGGATCTGATGGGGAGCGAGATCGGGGAAGTCCTTGTTGAGTTTCACCCCAACGGTTCTCTGGCCACCACCCACGAAAGCCAGGGGTCCGATATGGGGCTGTTCGGAGGCCTCCTGGGGTGGGACGCCACCGATGAGCGACTGGTGGACTCGGCTGAAGCCATCAGGGAAGCGGGAATCGAAGTCGAGATCCGGATCACCGACTTCCCCGCCTTTCACCCCAATACCTACCGCATCACCCTTCGGAACGGTGGCGCTGAGCACCGGATGACGGCCCTGTCCACCGGAGGGGGGATCATCCAGGTGGTGGAGATCGACGGCGTGGCTCTCTCCATCGCCGGCGATTTCCATGAGACTCTGTTGTTTGTAAGAGGAGATGGTGGGGAGCCCCATGACCGGGAAAACATCCCATCGAAGCTCCTGGAGAAGCTGGAGGGGGGAGACACCTCCGGAGTGGAGGCCGACCAGATTCTCCTGCATTCGCCCGGCGAGGGGCCTGAGAACGGGTCCGCCTCCGTGGCCATCGTTCAGATCAAGGCCCAGAGCTTTCCACCCAATGAGAGTCTCCGAGAGCTCTGCAGAGGATTCGCCATTTCCGAAATCCGTACTCTTTCTCCTGTCCTTCCTATCCGGTCGAGGAAAGGGATGGAGCTTCCCTTCCTCACCGCGGAAGGGCTTCTGGTCCACAAAAGGCTCCAGGACCAACAGGTGGGCCGGGATCTGGATCTATGGGAGCTGGCGGTCCACTACGAGAGTGCCCGGGGAGGGATCTCCCATGAGGAGGTCCTGGAGCGGATGGCGGACATCGTTGGGATCATCGAGCGATCCATCGAGGAGGGCCTGGCCGGGACCGAATTCGGGGACCGGATTCTCAAGGCCCAAACAGGGCTCTTCAAAGCCCACATCGAAGGGGGAAAGCTCCTGGACGCCGGGGTGCTCAACCGGATCATCCTCTACGTTTCGGCCATCATGGAGGTGAAGAGCTCCATGGGGGTCATCGTGGCCGCTCCCACCGCCGGATCCTGCGGGGCCCTGCCCGGCTCTGTGGTGGGGGTGGGGCATGCCCTGGGCCTCTCCACAGAGGAGATGGCCAGGGCCATGCTGGCGGCCGGGATCATCGGGGTGTTCATCACGGCAGGCTCTACTTTCGCTGCCGAGGTGTGCGGCTGTCAGGCCGAGTGCGGGTCCGGGTCCGGTATGGCCGCGGCGGCCCTTGTCACCCTGGCTGGAGGATCGACGGAGCAGGCCCTGGGGGCGGCATCCATGGCTCTTCAGAACACCCTTGGGATGATTTGCGACCCGGTCGCCAACCGGGTGGAAGTGCCTTGTTTGGGGCGGAATGTACTGGCGGCCAGCAACGCGTTGGCCTCGGCGAATATGGCCCTGGCCGGATTCGATGCGGTGATACCCTTGGACGAGGTCATCCAGGCCATGGACGAGGTCGGGAAGAGCCTCCCGCATGAACTCCGATGTACCGCTCTGGGTGGGCTGTCCGTGACCGAGACATCGAAACGAATCCAGGAGAATCTGGATCATCGGAGCCGGAGAGGGTAGAAAACGAAAGGGAGGTCGGAGTCAGGGCCTGGGGACGTGGAGGCTCCACGCCGATGCAAACCATGATATCGCGTTGCTCCTTTCTTCTACTTTTTGGGAGTGGCACGTTATTCCTATGGGCGGTTCCCTCCGAGGCCCAAACCCCCACTGCCACGGTCAGTGGCCAGGTGGTGGAGGAAATTCACTCTACTTGGATCGGGGGTGCGACGGTCCGGCTGACCGAGCGCCCCGTCTTCATTACCGGCTCAGATGGCGGCTTTCGTTTCAACGGCGTGACCCCCGGTCCCCATACCTTGACCGTGGAAGCGATGGGGTATCGGTCTCGTGCGTTCACCCTGGTCATCAGAGCGGATACCATTCTCCGCGTGGAAATGGAGGTCGATCCCATCCGCTTGGACTCCCTTCTGGTGGAGGCTGGGAAGATCACTCTCAGAGGGAGTGTCGCCGATGGCGTCACCGGAAGGAGGGTTCCGGAAGCGCGGGTACGTGCCGGCTCTCTCTATGAGGTTTTCACCAATGCCGGGGGTTCCTTCAGGATCAAGAACCTTCCCAGGGGCTACTCCATCCCGATCCTGGTGGAGGCCTATAAGTACTTGCCGGCCCGGTTGTCCCTGATCACCGAGAGAGATACCACGCTGGCCGTAGAGTTGGATCCCGACTCGCTGGGGATTCGGCTCTTTGCCGCCAAGACCCGGGAGCTGGAGATCCGAACCGCGGCAGTCCCGCTTTCCGTGCTCGCCCTGAACCGGCACTATCTCGAGCGGTCTCCGAACCGGTCCGCTTACGATGTGATCAGGTGGAGGATCGGGAGGGATTTCACCACCTCATGCCTCTTCATTGATGAGGTCAAGCAGTTTGAGACCAGGATTCTGGATTCCTACGACGCGGGGGAGATCGAACGAATCGAGGTGTTTGAGCGGGGCAGGATGGTCCGGGTCTATACGCAATGGTTCGTAGCGACGAACCTCGGGACCAGTAAGACTTTCCCTCGGATTCTCTTTCTCCCGGGTGGGCTTGGACCGGATACCTGCTACTGAACCGGTTACCCGAAGAAGGGAAGGCCCGCCATCCTGCAAGCTCCCCTCCGATAACCGGCAGGAAAGAGCTCCCTGAGCTCCTCGAGGGTCAGATCGTTGGCCGTGCAGGCTTCAAAGACGGGAGGGATCGTACCGTTCACCACGTAGTAATCCCGCAGATATCTCACCACCTGGAGGTGCCGCTGGGTAGGGGAGGAGGGCGGCTTCAACCGCCCCATCAGCAACTCCACGAAGTCCTCATCCCAGCTTTCAAAGTCCTCTAGGAATCCGAGCTGGTTCAGGTCATATCGTGGCTTCAGAGGTGCCCAGGTCTCGTAGGTGAGCCAATAGTTGGTTTCATACATGAATCGGTAGTTGATCCCTGCGATCTTGCATGCTCCCCTGTGGTACCCAGCAGGGAAAAGCGACCGAAGCTCGGACAACCGCATACCGTTGTCGTGGCAGGCCAGGACCACGACGGGAACGGTCGCTTCCTCCAGGAACCTGTGTCGTAGATACAGGATGATCCGCCAGTGCCGATCGGTGAGTCCCGTGGTGATGCCGACCATTTTCGCCATGCCCTCGGCGAAATCTTTCGTCCACTGGTCAGGGGGATCCAGGAAGCCATGGCCATCCAAGCTGAAGGTGTGGCCTTTGAACGTCACCTTGCTCATGGGACCTCCGCCTCTCCGAAAGCTATGCTACGTCACGCGGCGCGTTGGTGCGGTGTCGAGCCACCTCGGCGGCGATTCTCTCGACCTCATCTGCGGAAAATGGTGCTGGAATGGTGAGAATCGAAAGGCCATCAAAGAGCCCTTCATGGTCTTTCCGGCAGGCAACCACCGGCCGAACCGCCGGGATCCGCTCGTCCCTGAGGATGGAATCGGGCAGGAAGCCGTTCCTGACTTCAGCCAGGTCGCTATCCATGAAAATCAGCGCAGGGCTGAAGGTGGAGATGATGGCTGAGCCCTCGTACCCCGACCTGGCGAATCGGATCGAGACCCGCTCCGGGTCGGCCCGCCTTTCCAGTTGCCGGATAAGGCCTTCGTCTCTTGTGATGATCAACACCTCGGTGGCCAAACCCTGGCAGGCTCTGTAGTAGGCGCAGGTCCGGCAGTCAGTCCGACAAAAATGGAGCCTGTGACCCGATTCTTCTCCCAATTCAGCCAACCTGAAGCAATTCTGGGCCCTTGCCAGGTACACCAGGCAGCTCTCGCAGGCCTCCCGGGGCGACCCCGAGTCTCCAAAATACTCCCAACACCGAAGTGGCCCCGATTCCGCAGCTTCCCCTAACTGGGAGATCCACGGTTTGAGGGAGGGGTCCTGCATGGCCAGGCCCTGGCACACCTCCCGGGGGACCCGGAAGTGGCCACCGGGAGTTCGGATCGCCGGAAGTTTCCCCTTCCTGATCCACTTGAGGACCGCGTCCCGGCTGACGCCGCAGAGTCGGGCCACCTCCCCGGTGCTGAGTAGCTCCGATTTCTTTCCATTCATGGAGCGTTTTTTCCGTTCGATGAGATTGAACGCGGAAAAGCACTACAATCCAAAATCCATAAACCCAATACTGATGTCAAGAATGGTCATTATTTTATTGTTTTATCTCATTCAATCCGATTGACAGTCGGAATTCCCATCTGTACATTCTCGAATATTGATTCAAGTGGTTGGCAAAACCCATAAAACCCACACCGCTGAATCCTATGAAAGACCAAAGCCGCACATGGCTCACCACCGGACAGGCAGCCCAGATGTGTGCTGTCACCCCGGCCACGGTTCTGAACTGGATCCGAACAGGTCGTTTGGAGGGGATCCGAACGCCGGGTGGCCACTACCGGGTCAAGCTCGAGAAGCTCCGGCCCCTCCTCAGTGAACAGAAGACTCCCAATCTGAGACTGGAACGCCCGAGTGGAGGCCCGCCCCTGAGATGCTGGGAGTACCTGGGTGAATGGGGCGGCGTTCGGGAGGAGTGTCTGACGTGTGTGGTCTACCGAGTACGGGCTTCCTGGTGCTTCCAGATCGCAACTCTCGGAATCGACAGCGGACATGCCCGCCGGTTTTGCCCTACCTCCTGCGACGATTGTGCCTACTACCGTCGTGTCGCCGGTCTCCCCACCAACGTCCTGATCGTTTCATCCGATCCGGAGCTCCATGAGCGACTGGGTGGCCATGAGGATGAGAACATCGTCCTGCACTTCGCCAGGAACGCCTACGAGGCTTCCGCTGCCGTTGAGACCTTCCTTCCCGCTTTTGCAGTGGTGGATCTTGAAACGACCGCTGCGCGTGAGAACGGCCTTCTGGAGAGCCTTTGCCGGGATCCGCGTCTGCCCGGTCTGAAGACGGTGGTCGCGGTCGACCGGGGGCGCTCCAAACGGAAGGGACGGTTGGACGGAGGCTGTTTCGTTGCCGGACGAATTGAGAAGCCCTTCGATCTCGCACAGATCCAATCAGTCATAGACAGCTTCCCGGTGGAGTTCGTCTGAAACCGGGGACTTCGCTCCTGGGCCTAAACCCGAAAGGTGTGAATCGATGATCATGATGGAGAAACAGACTCAAAAGGGGGGGCCGGGGCTGGGTCCCAACGGCTTCCTGAAGACGATGTCCGATTGGGACAGGACCGAGGCGCAAAGGCTGGCCATCGAACACGATGTCGGAGTGCTCACCGACGATCACTGGAGGGTGATCGAGTACGTCCAGGCCTACTACCGGGCCCACGGTTCCGGACCACCGGTGGTGAAGGTCCACAAAGAGACCGGCTTGAGCTCTGCGGACATCTGCCGCCTCTTTCCCTGTGGCATGGTGAAAGGAGCCTACCGACTCTCCGGGTTGCCCCGGCCGCCAGGCTGCTC
>JBDRDQ010000007.1:0-13565 GCA_043820695.1 Gemmatimonadota bacterium
TCATCCCCTAGGCTCAGTCTTTCGCCACCCCCTCCAGGACCTGGTCTACGTATTGGTCCACTCCGGCCAAAACCTTTACCAGGTCTTTTCTCTCCTCGGCTGCTGCGATGTCGGTGGCGAACTGCAAGAACGCCTGCCTGACCACCTCCCGGGGCTCCAAAGACCGGAGCTGGGGTTGGGGCTTCCGGGGTGTCCGTACCTGAACCGGCGACGCCCTCTTTCGACCGGCACCTCTCGAACGAGCCACCAGGGCCCGCCGACGCTTCACTTGAAGAGGGTATCGGGCGTTGAATTGGCGTTTGCTGAGCTTCCCTATCGAAGGCAAGACCTTCTTCGTCCGTTCGAAAAGGTCTTCGAGCTGGATTTTCGGGTTCTTCTTGAGGGTGACCTCAACGAACGTCATTACCTTCTCGTCGATCTCGGGCACGTTCGAACCCCTTCCGAAAAAGGCAGGTTTCCCAGGAAACAATAATCGAGGAATAATCGCAATAAGAGATTCCGAAAGCCCATTGTCAAGTTATGATCGTTATTCTGATATTTGAGATCAGACCGAAAGAGAAAAGTCTCGGTCGAAGGTCTTTGCTAGGAGTGCCGCCTTCCTGGATACGGCCCAGCGCTCCAGAAGGAGGTCTCCTTCCCCTTCCATCTGGAGGGTCATCTCCTTCTTGCTCACGGTTACTCCAATGTAGCTGACGCTCTGGAGATGAGCCCGGTCCAGAGCGTCAGCGACCCTGAGGATGGCAGACAGGATGGTCGTCCGCTCCCGATCTCTCTCGGAAAGGCGCATGAAGTCGGGATGGCGGTCCAGGGGAATATTCTTTCGATGATAACGAGCGATATTCGCCACCATGAGCATTTCGTTCTCGGAAAGCCCTGGAAGGTCGGAATGGGAGATGAGATATAGGGAGTGTTTATGGTGTTTCTTGTGCCCCACGAAAGCGCCGATGTCGTGAAGTACTGAGGCGGCGAGAAGGCGGCGGCGGTCGACGGAGCGAAGGTTGTGAAAACCTTGGAGTTGGTCGAAGATGGATAGTGCTAGACGAGCGACATGGAGCCCGTGAGCTTCGTCGAACATGAACCGTCGGCCGAAGGAGATGGCAGCCTTCGTGAGTTGTTGCTCCCTTCGGACCTCGTGGGTTGTGTGGGAGACCAGGTCGTCCACCAGGTCAAACAGAATCCCCTCTTTCACCCCTACTCCGGGGACCAGAATTTCCTCTGCGTCTGCCAGACCCGCCAGATGGTGGTAGACCATGGCGGCGGGGAGGATCACGTCGGCCCGGTCTTCCCGCAGGCCGAGCTGTCTGATCCTCTCGTGGAAGGAGAGGCGTGAGAGCAGATCGATGGCCGACCGCAGATCTGCGGTCGGTAACTTGGCCACCCCCCGGGGGTCCTCGGTGATGCCCGCGAGATTCGCCAGCGCCTCGATATTCCCACCCGTGGCTACGAACCCGGACGGTGACCAGTATTGGGCTGAAAACGGGATGCGCAGAGCGGACACATAATCCGAGAGAAGTCTTTGGAACCCATGCGGATCCGGCTTTGATTCGCCGAGCTCTTCCAGGATGCGGACCGATCCCATCGTGTGGGACTCGCTCCAGAGGACCCCCATGTCGTCCACCAGGGAAACCTCGACGCTTCCACCGCCCAGGTCGGTCAGAATCCACTGGCCCCCCGTCAAATCCACCCGGCTCGCCACAGCCAAATGCACCAGTCTGGCTTCCTCGGAACCGGAGATCATTTCCAACTCGATCCCCGTCTCGTCCTTCAATCGGTCCACCAGCTCCTGGCCGTTTTCGGCTTCCCGGGTGGCGCTGGTGGCTACAGCCCGGAAAGCGTCGAGCTTCAGCCCCTTCATCTGATCCCGGAAGGAAGCGAAGGCAACCAAGGCCCCGTCCATGGCGTGAGGGGCCAGTCGTCCGGTGAGGAAGACCTGATGACCCAGGCGAACCGGGACCCGTTCGTAAGCAAGGGTTTCGAACTCCGTGGGTCCGGTAAACTCTGCAACGAGGAATCGGATCGCGTTGGATCCTGCGTCCACACAACCCACACGAAATGGAAACTGCCGAGCGGACATGGAGCCTAGTCTCCACCCAGCCGGATGGAGAGCGTTCCGGTAAAGGCGTTGAGGTCACCTGTGGAGACCCTCGGAAGGTCCTCCACCCCTGTGGTCAGGCGGTACCCGACGGAGGCCCCGAGGTGGATCCCGGGGAAAAACGAGTAGAGAATGGACATCTCGGGTTCGGCAACCAGAAAGTTGTCTGAGCCGACCTCCCTTTTGGTCAGCTGGTCCCGGACCTCTGCGTGCCCGGCACCCATTAGAAGGCCTACCTCGCCGGTGAGGGAACCAGAAAGAGGCTCCCAGTAACGGAAGAAGATTCCGCCATACCCCATGCCCAGGTTGAACCCGGTGCCACCCTCGGGGCCGGCCAATTCGACGTCGTTCAGGAGGGCGAATCCCCCTCCCCCTATGGCCAGATTGCCGCCGAATACGAGCCCGGCCCAGCCACCCAGATACAGGCGGTTCTCGTCGGCGATCTTACCACCCTTCAGCAGAACGGCAGCCGTTGAGGAGACCCGGTCCTTGGAGACCGGGTCTGGCCCTGCCTGGGCCCCGAGGGGACCGGGCAGGGCCAGGAGAACAGCCAGAACAAAGCCGTATCGCATAACCCTAACGACGGAAATACCCATCTCCGTTCCTGGCCGGTTCCCGACACTCTGGCCAGGTCCCTGGCTCTCCGGTCCGGGGATTGGGGCCCAGGACTCTATGGTCTCTGGGGAGCATCTCTTCCTCTTCCGACGCCATGTAGGCCAGCATGGCGGTCAGAACGGCATTATTGGTCACGTCGTCGATGATGACCTTGTCGAACGTGTCGGTGGGGTTGTGGTAGGTCTGTGAATAGGTCCAGCTCAGTGAGCTGATGCTGAACGCAGGTACACTGGCACAGACGAAGCTGGCATAGTCCGATCCCCCCGTGCCCGGGTTCCCCGGGATGTTCAGATCGATGTGCTGGGAGATCTGGCTCGGGAGAGCGGTCATCCACCCACTCACAAACGGAGCGACACCAGAAAGGCCCTGCATGGAGATATTGGTGACTCGCCCCGTACCATTGTCCTGGTTGAAGAGCGCCTGGACGTTTTCCACGATATCCGGGTGATCGGCCACGAAGGCCCGGGAGCCATTCAACCCCTGCTCCTCTCCATTCCAGAGCCCAACCAGGATGGTCCGTTTCGGATTCGGGTATGTCTCCTTCAGAATCCGTGCGGCCTCCATCATGATGACGGTACCCGTGTTATTGTCGGTGGCTCCGGAACCACCGTCCCAGGAGTCGAAGTGGGCGGAGAGGATGATGTACTCGTCCGGCTTCTCCGTGCCCCGGATCTCTCCGATGACGTTGTAGGTCGGGACGGTCCCCATCTCTCTGGATTCGGCGTTCACCTGGACCACCGGGCCCTGGCCGTTTTCGGCCAGCCGGAACATGAGGCCGTAATCCTCACACCCGAAGGCGATATTGGGCACGATCCCGTTGCGGGCAGCAGAAACGCGGGAGGATCCCCAGTATCCGGTCCAGCTGGAACTGAAGACGCCAGCCACGCCCGCTTTCTCCAGGGCCTCGATCAACTCGTTTTGGTCCAGTCCGGTCCCCTCGATCCGGGCAGTCCAGTTCTCACGGGTTTCTTGCCTTAGAGCATTGTATGCCTCGAGGGACTGGGGGGTGGCCCATTCCTCCCAATTTTCCATGGGGCGGCAGCTGGTCTCTGCCGGGGACAAAAGAACGAATTTCCCACGGACCGTCCCAAGAAAGGTCTGGAACTCTGCGGCCGATGAGAGCTGAGGGATCGTCACCACGGCCCCTGTCACGGGTCCGTTCGTCCCTGGGCTCCAGGCCTGCATCATCCCGTCCAAGCTCCTGACCCTCGGCTCAATGAGGTCCACGTTCGTGACCCCGCGCTCCCATGCGTTCCAGGTCCCGTATTGCTCGGTTCGCGCTTCCATGCCCCATTCCCGGAAGAGCTTGAGGGCCCAATCGGCGCCGGCGTCGTAAGCGGGGCTACCTGGGAGCCTTGGGCCGATGGAATCGGCCAGGACCTGGGCAAGCGTGTAGATGTGGGAGTTCCCCATCCCTTCATCCCAGATCGCCTTGATGATCGGATCATCCACGGGGAACTGGTTGACCTGTGGGCGGCCACCGAACTGCTGGGCCTCCAGGGTTTGAGGAAGAAACATCAACGCAAGAGCGACAATAGGAATTAACCGACGCATGATCATGACAGCCTCTAGGTGGTAGGCACTCACTTCCCTCGGAAGAAAGGAAAGTAAACCTCTGAGAGATTTTCTGCATCGGGGCTTGGTCCTGTAGGCCGACCCAAGTTTCCTATTGTGCGGAGGGACATGATCCAAGATTTTTCAAGTCTGTCGACATTTTTGATGGCCATGCCGTGCCGGCGATCCCTGGGGGGTGAAGAGGGGGGCCTTGAAAACAGTTCGTGGATTTTCGTTGGTGGAGGTCCTCGTGGTCCTCCTCCTTTTCGCCGTCATGCTCGGTTTTGCTGCAGAGACCTTCAATGGTTACCTGAAGCGGACTACCGCCAGGAGGGCTGCGGAGATCTTTGTTCAAGACCTGAATGTGACAAGGAACGCGGCCCTCCGGTCTAGACGAATGGCGGTGTTGGCGTTTGACGAGACCGGACTCAATTACCTGATTCGCATGGAATCGGGAGACACGGTCCTCCTCCGGGCTTTTGGCAAAGGGGCGGAGATCGCCCTCTCCGCTCTCGATCTGGAAGTATCCGGGGACACATTGGTTTTCGATAGTCGGGGGCAGGCTGACTTAACGGGAGCGGTCGGGCCCCTTGGGCGTGCGGTTTTCTCGGCGGGAAGCAGGTCGTATGCCGTTTCCTTCAACAGCATGGGTGTCTCGAGGATCGACGGTCCATGAGGGTCGGCGCGGAGTCTTCGAACAGGAGAGGCTTCACCCTGATCGAGGTCATCGGGGCCCTGGTGATTTTTTCAGCTGGGGTGCTTGTTCTCCTCAACCTTATCGGCGTCCTTTCCTTGCAGCTGAACCGGGCCGGCAAAAGCACGTCGGTGGCTGTGGCGGTCCAGAACAGGTTGGACAGCCTGGAACGGGTGCCGTACGACTCACTCATTCCCGGGTCTTTCGGAGACACCATCGATCTGCGCGGCGAGCCGTTTCTCCGTCGGCATCTCATCGTCCAGGCCACGCCTCTGGTCAGGGAGGTCCAGGTTACGGTGGAACCGGTGGACGGCCGGGGCCCCGAGCTGACCGCCTCAGCCTTCGTATCTCGCCTATGGTAAGCGCCCTCCCCCGAAACAGTCGGGGCTTCACCCTGGTCGAAGCCCTCGTGGCGATGGTTCTCTCCACTGTCGTGGTCATGCTCGTCACTTCCGTCTTTCTCGTTCAGAACCGGTTCTACTCGGACGCGATGAAACGAAGTGGGCTGCACGAGAGCGTTCGGGGTGCCACAGCGCTGATCTCGTCCGATCTTCATGGGGTATCCGAGGGTGGGATCGTGGCTGCAGACCCGGACGCGGTCACCTTCAGGTCCCCCCTTCTGATGGGGGGCGTCTGCGGCGTTGATGGGCAGAAGACGTATCTTTTCCTTCCGGTGGAAGGGGGGTTTAGGGACGCCGCTCTCGTTAGCGGCTATGCTGTCAAGCAACCGTCTTCCGAGTGGCGGTACACTTCCGTCCCGTGGAACTCCGTCTACCATTCTTCCGGCCAAACGGCGGCCAAGGCCTGTGCCCTATCCGGGGCCGATACGACTGGAGCCGTTTCGGAGTTCTTCAGGCTGGACGGGCTGGATGCCTCCCTGGTCATCCAGGTCGGGGACCTGGTGATGCTCTACGAGGAAGTGGAGCTGAGACTCGCCCCCTCCCACCTTCATCCTGGCAGCAGAGGTGTTTTCCGTGGGCCTATGGGTGGGAGACTGACGGAGGTCGCCACCGGGATGTCCGGCGATTCCGGGTTTGAGTACGGCCTGGCGGATCGGAACGACTTCCAAGATAGGATTAACGGGAAGGGTAACCTCACGCGCATCGACCGGGTTCGCATATTCCTGGAAGGGATCGCGCCTGCCTCCACGGGAGGCCGGGATTCTCTGACCTTCGACCTCACTCTTACCGTGCCCCTGAGAAATGCCAACTGAGGGACGGTCCCCGGGATCCCGGAAGGGGGTGAAGGAAGAAGGCTTCGCCTTGGGCCTGGTCGTGCTCCTTCTGTTCGCGATCGGGGCCCTTGGGGCGGCCGGGTACCAGATCATCCGTATGGAGGCGGTTCAGGCTCGCCAGGGAATCGAAACGGTACGGGCTCTGGCGGTTGCACAGGGAGGGCTCCAGTGGTTCACCGGTAAGCAGCGTGGCATGGTTCCGGGGGGCGATACGGTAAGCATCAATGGGGGGACGGCTGTTATCACGACGAGGAAGGTGGCTACGCTATCCCCTGGCGAAGACCTTTACTACCTGACCTCCGAGGGCAGCTTCTCCGACCCCCGATTTCCTCAGGTCCCGGCTGTTCGGACCGTATCCCAGTATTCGATCCTTAAGAACCTTCCGGTGAAGACGCTGGCTCCCCTCATCACCACTGCAGCCCGAGTGCGAGTGCGGTTGGCGGCGGTCGTAGACGGTGCCGACCATGCTTTTCCCGGGCAATGTCCAGGGGCTCCTGATGTCCAATGGGCCGGGGTGCTTGCCCGCAGCAATATTCAGGTGAGGGACGGAGGGACGATCCTCGGCAGCCCGCCAGCCCTCACCCTGGGGTCCTACCAGAAAGTCGTGGAGTCGGTTGGAGCGCCTTGGAATGTCCTTTCGGACAGAGAATTCCCGGTGGACTACGAGGGGATCTGGCCGAACTTCGGCTCCCTCGGATCTGGCTCCTTTCCTGTGATAAGGGTGACGGGAGACTTCTTCCCCACCGCTGCGGAGAGTGGGCAGGGAGTCCTGATCGTCACGGGAGACCTCGGGATCCCAGCGAACAGTGGTTGGCAATGGAAAGGCATTGTAATGACCGGTGGCCTGAGGGACTTCGGCCCCGAAGCCCACTTTTTGCTGGAAGGGATGCTAGTTGCAGGGCAGGGGTCTCCCATGAATAACTGGGACATGGACAATGGACGGATTCTGTACCACTCATGCTATGCGTCCTGGGCTGGGGCCGCCCTTGCTCACCTTTCCGCCGTGAACGGAGGATGGTGGGAAGAGATCTGAGTGCTGTTCACTCCTCTTCCGGGGTAAGTCCGGGAAGTTGGAGGAGAGATTCGGCGTCGTCCTCCGGCAGCTCCTGAACGGACCGCAGCTTCTGCTCCATGACGCGGGTACGGGTGGCCGCTTCGTCGATGGTCTTGCTGGCGGTACCCAGCTGCCTTTTTACCTTCCCGAGAACCTCCCCGAACTTCCCGAATTCCGTCTTCACCGCGCCCAGCACGTCCCAAACCTCCGAGGCCCGCTTCTCGATGGCCAGGGTTTGAAATCCCATGCGGAGGCTGCTGAGGATGGCGGCAAGGGTCGTTGGCCCTGCCACGACGATGCGAAAGCGTTCCTGAAGCTGGGGGACCAGGTCGGGCTGCCGGAGAGCTTCGGCATAGAGACCCTCCGTAGCCAGGAACATGATGCCGAAATCGGTCGTGCCCGGTGGATCCAAATATTTCTCGTGGATCTTCTGGGCCTCGAGCTTGAGGGTCCGCCCTAAAGCGTCGGCGGCTTTCTGCACGCCGTCCGCGTCACCTGCCTCCGATGCTTCTTGAAGGCGCAGGTAGTCCTCCTGGGGAAATTTTGAGTCGATGGGCAGCCACACCGAGCTTTCGGGATCGTCCAACCGCCCGGGAAGCCGGACGGCGAACTCCACCACCTCCGAGCCGCCTTTTTTGGTCTGGACGTTCTTCTGGTACTGACCCGGCGCCAGGAACTGCTCCAGAATCGTCCCGAGCTGAACCTCGGCCCAGGTGCCCCGGGACTTCACGTTGGTGAGGACCCTCTTGAGGTCCCCCACGCCTGTGGCAAGATTTTGCATCTCGCCGAGACCCCGCTGAACCGCTTCCAACCGGTCGCTCACCAACTTGAAGGACTCCCCGAGGCGCTTTTCCAGCGTTCCCTGGAGCTTCTCGTCGACGGTCTTCCGCATCTCCTCCAGCTTCTTCTCGTTCTCCTCCTGCAGCTGCTTCACTCGGGTGTCCAGGGTGGTGCGGATCTGTTCCAGGGAAAAGCTGTTGGATTCGGAAAGGGCTTTGAGTTGGTTGCCGAAGCTGGAAAGGTGCTCCTGCTGGACCCTGCTGGAGTTGGCCAGGGTGTTGGAGAGGCTGTTGCTGAGAGTGGCGAGGCCGGATGAAACCTCCTCCCGCAGGCTCCGGGCCGCCCCGCCCGATTCCTCCCGTCCCTTCCGAAGATCCTCCTCGACGGCCTTCCGGATCCCCTGCGCGAGGCTAGTGGGGGGTCGGAGGAGGAGGAAGAGGATCGCTCCCGCGTTCAGAAGGGAGAGTGCCAGTACCACCCAGATGAAGACTTCACCCATGCAATGTCTCCGGCAGAAGCCCTTTCCAGAAATCAGGCAAAAAGGCCATCGACGCTCAGGTACCGCTCTCCACTATCGCATAACATGGCCACGATCACCATGTCGGCATGGGCGGAATCTCGGGATAGCCTAAGGGCGGCATGAACGCTGGCTCCGGAGGAGATCCCCACAAGGATTCCTTCCTTTTCGGCCAATTCCCGGCACGTACGGAAGGCCTCATCCTCCGATACCAGGAGAATCTCATCGATGAGCTCCCGATGTTTCCGGAGGATTCCCGGCATGAACCCGGGGGCCGTTCCCATCATCCGGTGTGGAGCGAACTTCCCCTGGGATACGAATGGAGATTCCGCGGGCTCCACCCCCACCACTCTCAGGGTCGGCTTCCTGGGCTTGAGGGCCTCCGCCACACCCGTAAGAGTTCCGCCGGTACCCAGTGGAGCGACGAAAATATCTATTCGCCCTTCCGTATCCCCCCAGAGCTCCGGCCCGGTCGTCTCGGAGTGGGCTTTAGGGTTGTCCAGGTTGTCGTGTTGGCCCACGTAATAGGAACCGGGGATCTCGGCATGAATCTCAAGGGCTTTGGCCTTGGCAGCTATGGTGCCTTCCGCTTTTGGAGTGAGAACCAGCTCCGCCCCCAAGGCTTCGAGGACCCGCCGCCTCTCAAGGCTCTGGATCTCCGACATGCAGAGCACGACCCGGTACCCTCGCATTTTTCCGATGTAGGCCAGTGCCATCCCGGTATTTCCCGAGGTGGCCTCCACGAGGGTGGCGCCGGGTGCGATGTCTCCCCGTTTCTCCGCCTCGAGAATCATGTAGAGGGCCGGCCGGTCCTTGATGGCGATAGGGTTGAGGAACTCACACTTTCCCAAGACCCGTGCGGACCCGTCGGCATTGATCCGGTCGAGAGCCAGCAGAGGAGTTCTTCCGATGAGATCGATGACGGAGGACGCGTATTTCATTGGGATGTCCTCAGCGTGGCCCAACCCGCGACCCAAAGGGTTCCTAACATGATGGCGGCCCCAAGGCCCAAGCCCGGCTGGGTCCAGACAATGGTCGCCAGGACGAGGGCGTAGAGGAGGACTGTGACTCCAGGGAGCCAGGGGAAGAGAGGGACCCGGAGCGGCCGATGGAGGTCAGGCCTCCGACGCCTCAACAGGAAAATCCCCGCCAACACCACCAGGTCGACGGCGAATGCCACCGCCATCATGAACCTCATCAGGAATTCGAAAGCCCCTGTGACGGCGAGAGTAAGCAGGATGGCGGTGATGAAGACCAAGGCCGGCTGCGGCGTGCCCCGGGGGCTCACCCGTGTGAAGCCGGAGGGCGCCATGCCCTCCCTGGCCAAGCCTAGGACCACCCGGGGCATTCCAAGGAACTGGACATTCAATGAGCTGAGTAGGATCACCAGGCTGGCGACGGTCACGAATGTCCCCGCGGCTCCACCGAAGGTGGCGTGCAGGGCATCCGCTGCCACCAGTTGAGATCCCGCCATCTCCTCCGGGGTCAGAGCACTCAGGAAGGCCAGGTTGATGAGGAGGTAGAGGATCGCTACGGCTACCGCGCCCCCCACGAGAATGCGGGGAAGGCTGCGGCCCGGATTCAGCGTTTCCTCGGCGAGTTTCGCCGGTTCTTCCCAGCCGTAATAGGTGAAGGCGATGGCTTGGTAGGCCAGGGCGAAACCCAGTAATCCGGCGAATTCAGGGGAAACATCCATGGAGCTGAGGAACCCGCGTCCGTCTCCGCCCAGCACCCCGGCCACGCCAATGGCGAGAATGAAGAGGACCTTCGCCACAGTCGTGAGGTTCTGAAAATCCCGCCCTACCTTCAAACCACCGGTGTGCAGGAGGAAGAAGGCCAGGACCACGGTCCCGGCCAGGATGGGCACCGACCCCCTGCCCAGGAGGAGAACCAGGTACTCGGCGATGACCACCGCCTTGGCTCCCCCTGAGAACCCACGGGTGACCAGGAGCTCCGACCATCCCACGACAAATCCGACCTGGGGCCCGTACGCCTCTCTGGCATAGACGTACTTTCCTCCGGCCTGGGGAAGGGCTGCGGCCATCTCCGCCAGGACCAGGGTACTCAGGACCACTACCACGCCCCCGAAGACCCACACCGCTAGCATGGCAAGGGGGTTGCCCAGGTAGCCGGCGATAAGACCCGGCGTCCTGAGAATTCCCACTCCGATGACGATTCCCACGGTCACGGCCAGGCCGTCCCGGACTCTCAGGATCTTCAAAAGGTCCCCGCGGCCGGCTTCGGGGGTGACCGAGTCCGGCGTAACCGAGTCCGGCCAAACCGAGTCCGGCGGACCGGAGTCCTGCGAGACGGTTTCAGGCGTTCCCGGACCCGGGACGGAGCTGGATTCCCCTTCGCCGCGCCGGGAAGGGCTCATTCGCCTTCTTCTCCGTTAACCGCCAGGACCTCTCCGGAAGCAGTTTTTGCTGGGATGAAGGACATGGCTCTTTCGGCCAGTGCGGTGATGGTAAGGGACGGGTTTACGCCGGGATTGGCGCTCATTGCCGAGCCATCGATGACGTACAGACCGTCGTACCCGAAGACCCGGTGGCAATGATCGATTACACCGTCGTCCCTGCTCGTTCCCATGCACGCTCCCCCCAAAATGTGAGCCGTGGTGGGAATCCCGAACAGGGTCTCGGTGACGATACTTCCCACATAACCATCGACTTCCTTGGCGAACTCGTCAGCCAACTCCGTGGCCTCCGGTATGGCTGCCGTGGGAACCGGTCCATCCCCTTCGGCAGACTTGAGACCGGGGCGAAACCAAGAGAACAACCCCCGGCCCGAGGTGAGACGGATGTATCCTTCCTGGTTTCGCATGTAGAGGAGGGTGGTGGTGTACCGGGCCCAGTCGGGGACCAGAAGAGCTCGGAGACTCCGGATGGGGGCCCGGAGTATTCTCTTTGCGGCGTTCCCCAGTCTTTGTAGCAGGGTGTTCCCCGGAGCGTGGGGCGTCGCCAGGAGCCGGAAAAATCCCGAGCCAGGAGAAAAGCGGCACGGCTCAACGTAGGACTGATCATCGGTCCGAAAGATGGAGGTGATGACCACCCCTTCGGATAGATCCAGCTCCCTCCGCTCCGTCGTCACACCCACCAGTACTTCGGAGTTGGTCCGAACGCGATCCCCCACCCGCTCAGAGAGGTCGGGGAGACCGTCGGCGCTTTTCCGAAGTCGTAAGAGGAGATCGACGGTTCCCAGCGTCCCTCCTGAGATGATGACGTTCCTCGCCCGATAGGTGCGATCCACCTTTCGGAAGGCGTTCGCCCCCTCTCGGGCGGTTACCACATATCGGCCACGATGCTCCAGGGTTGATGGTTCTCCCTCTTCCGGAAGGGGCTGGATCCAGGTCACTTCAGTGTCCGGTTTGACAGATACTCCCCGGCTTTCAGCCAACCACAGGTAGTTCTTGTCGAGGGTGTTCTTCGAGCCGAATCTGCACCCTGTCATGCATCCACCGCAAAAGCTGCAACCGGTCCGATCCGGTCCTTCTCCTTGGTAGTAGGGATCCGGAACGGTTTCCCCCGCCTCTCCGAAATAGACTCCTACCAGGGCAGGGTGTATGTGCCCTTCCCTCCCCATCCGACGGGCGATGGCACGGAGCGCCCGGTCCGGGGCCGTGTCCATTGGGTTAGGGTTGGCCCCCAGCATTTTCCGAGCTGTGTCATAGTGGGGTTCCAGCTCGGTTTGCCAGTCAGCTAGTTGTTCCCATTCCTCGGCCCTGAAGAAGCCCTCACCGGGAGTGGGAAGTGTATTGGCATAAACCAAAGAGCCGCCTCCCACACCCACTCCTGAGAGAGCGGTGATATGCCGGAGAAAGGTCATTTTGAAGAAGCCCCGGAACCCTATTGCGGGAATCCAGAGCCATCGCTTCAGATTCCAGTTGGTTCTGGGGAAATCCTCCTGCGCCCATCGGCTGCCCTTCTCCAGGACCAGTACGGAGTACCCCTTCTCCGCCAGGCGAAGGGCACTGACGCTGCCGCCGAATCCCGAGCCGACGATGAGCCAATCCCAAACCATGATTGAGGAGACCCTAACCCGGTAGGATCACGGTGACCGGCCGACCCAGGTGATCTCGCGGGTCGATGTTCTTCAGCGCCGTGACAGTGCGGTTTCCCCCTCCAGGGAAGATGACCTCGATGTCCACGGACGCCCCGGTGAGAAGGCCGAAGTGCACAGGGAGGGAGCTTTGGGTGTCGTATCCCGATCCGGCGTCCAGGAGGCGGGTTCCCAGGAGGGTGCGGGTTCCAGCCTGGTAGACCCGGACCTCGGCGCCCGCCCTCGTTTTGCGGCCGTTCCCGTCCGTGACCTGGACCAAGATCGAACGGGATCCGAGCGTTTGGGCCGTCCGGTTGCTCAGGACGTGATGCATTCCCGAATCGGTGGCGCCGGCGAGGGACAGATCGATGTCCCCGTCCGCGTCGAAGTCCACCCATTGGACTCCATGATCGGCGTTCAGAGTCAGGATCTCTTCCGGCGTGACGTCGATGAATCCATCGGGGGTATTCCGAAATAGGTAGTCCCGGTACTGTGTGCCTCCAGTATCCGTGCCGTTTACGAAGAGGTCGACTCGCCCGTCATGGTCGAAGTCCCCGAACTCACAGGCGTCGTAACGGGCGTCGATGGCGAGGCCAAGCTCCCCTGCAAGATTCACCCACCGTTCCTCTTCCCCCTTCTTGAAGAGGCCGTTGGGGCCAGAGTTGGCGACGAACACGTCGAAAGTCCCGTCGTTGTCGTAGTCGGCGACGCAGGGCCGAACGGATCCGTGAGCTTCGTCGCCCAGCCCGCGCCCCCCATCGGCGAGCCCAACCTCCCCAGCCACATCGGTGAAGCCGCCCCCCTCATTCCTGAAGAGGCCGTTGGCATCCCCATCCATGTTGGCCACGATGAGATCCAGGTCTCCGTCTTCTTCGAAGTCGAACCAGACGGCTCCTACGGATCTTCGGGGGTCTGCCAAGCCGAGGCTGTCTGCGACTTCCCGGAAGGTCCCTCCTTCGTTCAGGAAGAGGGCGTTCGGCCGATCCC
>JBDRDQ010000008.1:0-2460 GCA_043820695.1 Gemmatimonadota bacterium
TCCCAGGTAACCTGCGATCCCCTGGGCCAGGCCGAGTCTTTTTCGAAGCACGCCACAGAGCTGAACGTCATCGCCGGAATGTGCGTAGGCCACGAAGCCATGTTCCTCCAGGCCACCGAAGCTCCGGCCGTAAGCCTCATCGCCCGGGACATGAGGCTCCGACACAACCCCGTGGCCGCCCTCTACACCAGCCGAAGCTATCTCGAGAAGGAGCTTTTCGGGCATTGGCCCAGGAAGGAGCGTCCCGAGTACCGGGGGTGGGAGATGGACACCCTGGACCGCCTGGCCCGGGAAGCGAAGGACCCTGGCCGGAACCCCCGCTCGAGGTTGGCGGAAACCATGGATCTGGCTCACGGGCTCGGTGTGCGGCACATCGGTGTGAGTTTCTGCGTGGGCTTCCGTGAGGAGGCCAAGATCCTCACCCGCGTGCTGAAGACCAACGGATTTTCGGTCTCCTCGGTGTGCTGCAAGACCGGATCGGTGCCCAAGGAGGAAGCCGGAATCGAGGACGGGCAGAAGGTGCGCCCCGGAACCCAGGAGAAGACCTGCAACCCCCTGGCTCAGGCCGAGCTTCTCAACCGGGACGGGATCCACTTCGCCCTGATCCTGGGACAGTGCGTGGGTCACGATTCAGCCACCCTTCACCATCTGAAAGCCCCAGCCGTGTGTCTGGTGACCAAGGACCGGGTGTTGGCCCACAACACGGTCGCGGCCCTATATGATTCCTGAGGCTTCGAACCATACCTGAGACCCGTCAACCCACCGGGAATACGCATGGACGCGCGACCCCTGACCCTCCGCCCCATCGGCTTCGTCGAGAACGGCCTCCCCTACGGAACGCCGGGTGACACCCTCCGGGCCGCCGAATCCCGCATCACTCTTCATGCCGAGTTCTCACCGGGTCTCGCCGGCCTTGAGAAGGAAGCTCGGATCCAGGTTGTCTTTGCCTTCCACAGGTCCGAGGGGTGGGAACTCATGCAGCACCCACGGGGGGACACCACCCGGGAAAAGCGGGGGGTGTTCGCCCTCAGAAGCCCCAGGCGGCCCAACCCGATCGGGGTTACTGAAGTCGATCTCTTGGGGATTCAGGAGAACGTCCTCACGGTGCGAGGGCTGGATGCCGTGGATGGGACGCCGGTGTTGGATCTGAAGCCGGCCTGACGGGGTAGTCCTCCGCCCCACGGGCCTGATCGACCCACCCACCAACCCTGACCTCGTCTAGATTGACGGCCCCTCCATCCGCACCGCACCCTCCAACAACCGGATCTGTAGGGCTGCAACAGGCCGCAGTTGAAGGAGGGACCGAAGGAGGGCGCCGTGCCAAGCGGGGTTAGCCGATCCGGCGAGGTATTCCTCTGCCACCAAACCCCGCCACCGGAGCAACTCCCGCAGCAGACCCGGCCTCAGTCCACAGGCCACCGTGAGCCCGGTAAGCCGGAGGACGCGCTCATACCCGCGGCGGACCCCTTCGATCTGGCCCAGCCTCGCGAGCCGGACGCTCCGGTTCATCTCGTTTCCGATCATGAGGATCTGCTGATCGAGATCAAACTCGGACCAACGGTCTGCGTCCAAACCGGCGTGCTGGGTCACCGGAGGGGCTCTCCGACCCCGATAAGACGGAAGGTGATCTCCCTTACCCTGGAACGGATCCCGTCATCCTCGATGAGCATACTTCGGTTTCCCTGGGAGGGCCGGATGTTGATCAGGGACGTGTATTCGATGCACTCCTGGAGCCCCAATCCCGGATAGTAGTTCGCCCCCCACAGGTCCCGCTGGCGGCTTCCGCTCTCGAGGAGCACGGCCTCAGCATCCGAGTGAAGCTCTCCACCGATCGCGACCAGCTGCCGCTCAAGATCCACCACGTACTTGACCATGTCCTCGAAATACTGGTCAAGAAGCCCTTGAAGGATCCCGGGGTGGATGGGATCCTTCTCGAGGACCACGACCAGGGGGACGGACATTTTCGTTGCCTCCGGTTCAGCTGTTCGCTAAGAGAATAGTCGCCTCATCCCTCAGGGAAAGTCCCATCTTGCCGATTTCGCCACCCGCCGATTTCCAGGGGACGGTCGGATCGGGGCTCGTGTTCAATCCCCCGCCTGCCCACCTGTGGTGGTGCGGGAGCACCGGGCAGGGAGTCCGTGGGAAGTGAGAAGTACTCTAGCTCCCCCCTCCCGGCACTACCATGACCTCGATCTTCGAAGGATACCTCTGGGACCGATACACGCGCTGGGTGGCTGAAACGAAGTCCTCCTCCTGGGCCAGATAGATGTTCTCAACGAAGGTCTGGGGATTCCGACCCACCAGGGGAAACCAGCTGCTCTGCACCTGGATCATGACCCGGTGCCCTGTCCGGAAGGTATGGAGGACGTCCTGCAGGGGGAGACGGACGAGGGTCGGCTCATTCGGAACAAAGGGCTCAGGGGACTCAGGGGAGTTCCTGAACCTCCCCCGGATCACCTC
>JBDRDQ010000009.1:0-11973 GCA_043820695.1 Gemmatimonadota bacterium
ATGGTGGGCTCCCCGAAAAGGGCGAACCGGACCCAGAGGAATCCGAAGCGAAGGAGCGCTTCATCACTGGTCTGCATCTGGTGAATGAAGTCCTCGTCCACGTCGAACCGCTCCAGGAGAGTGCTTCCGAAGACGAACTCCCGGAACTTCTGGAGGTCGTAGGTGGCGTTGAAAAACATCTCCATCTTCGACGGGGTGAGGTCGCCGATGTCGTTGAAGAACTTGTGGAGGGAAAGCTCCTTGTAGGCTTCACCCCACTCGTCGTAGGCGTCCACCCCCTGATCATCCATCCACTCCTGGATGGTCCATTCTCTCCCTTCAAGGTGTCCCAGGCAGCTTCCCTCTTCGAGCAGGAAGTAGAATCGCTCGCCGCGGAATCCGTCTTCCGTGTCCTTGGAGGCAGCCAGCCCCACCGGGTACATGCGGCAGGGCCAGGGGCGGTCGGTGTAGACTCCGCAGCCGTTCTCGGTGAGGAATGGGCATCGTTTGCCCTCGTCCTCACCCATCCTCAGAACGACCACAGGGGTGGTCATGTCCCGATGAACGGGGAGGAGGGTGTACTTCTCAAGAAACTCGGTGGAGCTGATCCCAAGGCGCTCGGTCAGCCGGAGGACGTCATAGGGAGAGAGGAAGACGTTGACGTCTGAACAACAGGTATTGAAGCACGATACGCCTGGGTGGCATCCGAACTTGAATTGGTCGTTGGGCCCCAGGCGGGCATGGTCAGCCAGGATTTTCTCTTCCAACAGTTTTCGTGGATCCCCTGCCTCAAGGGACTTCCCATCGTCACTCATCCGTCCACTCCTTCCTCATCCGCATCCACCCCCCGAATCGTCAACGATCATTTGCCGGGTCGCTTCAGAATCCCAAACCGGGATCATCAGATTGGCACCGTTGTTGGGATTCAGGGCATACCGATACGAAGCTTTTTGGTTGTACTGTTCCTTCATCCACTCCCACCCCCGCTTGTAGTAGGGGCAGTCGTTGTTGAAGCAGACGAGAAAGAACTCGTCATCCCACGTGGCCCCGTCAGGGACAAGCCACTTCGTGAGGGAGCCGCCGCAATGTGGGCATGCTTCTGGTTTGTCAGACATCCGATCGAACCACCCTTCCCTTCCTGCGACTGCCATCCACAATGGCTGGGACTCCAATTTCCACCCAGCAAGAACCCGCGGGGCTGATGAGACCCCACGGGCCGGGGTCCTTCTTCAGGGGTCCTGGATCCCGGAGGCCTCGGCCTCCGGGATCGCCAGGAAGGTCCTGATTCCTACTGCGTGATGTACTTCACGGGGCGCTTGATCATCTCCCACTCGCCCGTGTTCCGGTCATACTTACAGTTGCAGAAAGCCAGCCAGTTTTCGTTGTCCATGCTGGGCTTGTCGGAGCGGAAGTAATAGCCGGGCCAGCGGGTCTCCTCCCGGAAGAGAACGGACCGCACGTGGGCCTCGCCCTGGTACATCCGGTGGGTGCCTTCCCAGCTCCGCATGAGTTCATGCAAGCCGTTGGCCGCCAGGTTGAGCTGGTCTTCTTTCAGCATGAACAGGAGCTCCAGACCCTTCTCCAGGAGCTTGTTATTGGTCTTGAACTGAGAGGAGACACCACCGGCGTACTCGTCCATGATCTTCTGCAAGCGATACATGAACTGGTTGGGCCGGATGTAGTGGGGGTTCACGGCCGGATCGGTCGTGGCGCCCTTGTGCTCTTCGTACATGTCCAGAGGCTTCAGGATGGTGGCCTTAAGCTCCTCAATCTGAGCATCGTCCACTACCGGAGCTCCGGGGTTGTCCAGGATGTAGCTGAGGGCGGCCTTACCAGCGATTCGGCCCTCGGTAAACGACCCTGAGGAGAACTTGTGGGAGGAGGCGCCTGAGGCGTCACCAGCAGCGAACAGGCCAGGAACCGTGGTCATGTTCGTGTAACCCCAGAAATACTCATCCTTGGTCTCGGCGGTCTGCAGGTCTTCAGGACCGGAGACCCAGGCGCCGTTGGCGCCGGAGTGGGACCCGATGAAGTACGGATCACAGGCCATGATCTCCGAAGGCTTCTTCTCAGGCTCCGTGTTGGTGGCGGCCCAGAGAATGGCCTGGGAGATGGTCATGTCCAGGAAGTCCTCCCATGCTTCGGCTTCCAGCTCCTTGAGCCTTTTCTTGGCCTCCACCTCGCTCTCGGCCTTCTCAGCGATGCGCTGAATGGCCTCGGCGGTCTGCATGTAAATCGGGGACTTGCCAGCGTCCACGTCCAGCATCATAAGCCAGTTCCGGATGTTGGCCGGGCTGGGCTTCACCTTGCCGTAAGGAGCCCATTTTTCGAGCTCCGGGGCGTTGGTCTGCATGTAGTTGTCGCCGTAGGCGTTCGTGGCGACGGCCTTGAAGAGGAGGAACCACGCACCAACGGGGCCGTACGCGTCCTTGAACCGGACCGGGATGAACCGGACTTCCTGACAGGTAAGCTCGGCGCCTGCATATGCGTGGAAGAAGGTGCTGGATCCGGAGTTGAACGGAGGATACCAGGAGCGGCCGAATCCCTCACCGGTGGAGCGGGGCTTGAAGACGTGGACTGCGCCGCCCATGATCCCCAGAGTGGCCTTGGCCTTGAAGACGTAGATTTTGTTCTCACGGACGCTGAACCCGATGGCGCCCACGCACTTGTTGCCGTTCATCAGCGGGTGGGTGATGAAGACCCGCTCGAAGTACTCCCCGCCGACCTCGGCCAGGGCGTTTTTGGCGGCCTCGGCAACGATGACCTTGTAGGACTCACCGTTGATCATGAGCTGCCAACGTCCCTCGTGGACGTAGTTTCCTTCCTCGTCCTTCCAGATGGGGAGACCCCATTTCTCGAAAGTGTGGACGGTGTTGTCCACGTGTCTGGCAATGCTGGCCACCAGGTCCTCACGGGTGATGCCCATGAGGTCGTTGCGGACATAATCGCAATAGTCCTTGAGCGTATTGTTGCCGCTGTTAAGGTCAACGTACTGGTTGATGGCTGAGAGGCCCATGGCCACGGCGCCAGACCGATCGATGGCTGCCTTGTCCACCAGGGTGACTTTCAGACCGTGCTTCTTGGCCCAATACGCTGCTTCAACGGCCGCGCCGCAGCCGGCCATACCGCCTCCGGAAATCAGAAGGTCGGTCTCGACTACTACAGTCTCGAAATCCGCCATTTTCTGTTATCTCCCGTGGATTCCTATCCAACAAAGACTCATGAGGCCGACCCTCTCAGAGGGTCGGAACCTTGTCGAATTTCACCGGACCCCGCTCGGTGTTGAGGCCCTGGGGCTCGCCCATGAGCGTGGGGCTCTTGATGTCGTCGTCCTGGGTGGGCCAATGATCAAAGGGCTGAGCCTGACCTTCGGCCACGCCACGGCGGATTGGGAACTTGAACCGCTTCGGACGGATTCCCTTATCCCTGAACTGCACCGTCCACATGATGTCCTCGGAGCTCCGCATGGCCGTCACGCTGGCGCCCATGGGAACGAAGTCCTGATAACCGCGGACCTCGATCGCCTGGGTCGGGCAGATCTTCACGCAGCTATAGCACTCCCAGCACATCTGGGGGTCCTGGTTGTACGCCTTCATGATGTCCTTATTCAGGACCATGAGGTCGTTGGGGCAAATGTACTGGCAAGCGGTCTTATCCAACGCCTTGCACCCGTCACATTTGTCCGGGATCACATAACTCGGCATACTGATCCTTCCTTTCCGCCCCGGAGCGGGCGACTAGTGAGTACCCACCGATTTGTGAAAATTTTCACGCAAGAAAACAAAAAAAAACTTGGGACGAGCAAAAGGTCCCAAGGTATGTCCGCCGGTCGTCGTGACGCCGTAGTGATGGTGCAGCCCCAGGGCATCAAATTAAAGTAGTCTGCAATCATGGTGACGCTCTGCGGACGCAACATCCGCGCCAATCCGTTTCCAGTCGGGAAGGTCGCCCTCCGGCCTCCTCCGTTCACCTTTCCACCCGGTGAGGCCGCTCTCCTTTCGGAGGGGAAAGTGCCCCAATTGCGGGCTTTTTCTGAGTCCGCGAACTTTTTCACGAAACACACCCTACCCTCGGTTTTGCCATGCGTCAAGCGTCACGTGATCTTTTTCACGAAACCTTGATTCGGGAGAAGCGTGGGCTGATTGAGAACCGTTCTCAGTCATTAACCTGGTGTCACATCCTGACCCCTCGGCTGGGACAAAATGCCCGCCTGGGGGTCACTATCTTGTGGGTTTGCAGGGTTCCTTACAGGGCTGGTCCAGGGTGGGGAGCTTCCCGGTATCGTCACCCCTAAGCTTGTTCAGGTGATAAGCGAGTTGGGCCATTCCCAGGGAAATGTGCTCGTTCCTGATGAGCACGTCCTTGGGAGCAGAGAGTCTGGTGGGGGAGAAGTTCCAGATGGCCTTGATCCCGGCTGACACCAGGCGGTCCGTCACGGCCTGGGACACGCTTACCGGTGTCGTCAGGATCGCCATGTGGATCCCGTGCTTTCGGATGAAGGGTTTCATGGACCGGATTGGCTGGACCGTTGCCCCGGCGACGGAGGCTCCCGCCTTCTTGGGATCGTTGTCGAACGCCGCCACGATCTGAAGACCGTACCGGGCAAACCCCGGATAGCTGAGGAGAGCATTCCCCAGGTGCCCCGCCCCAACCAGAATGGAAGCGTAGGGATGATCGAAGCCGAACACGAGGCGAATCGCGCGACACACCTCGCACACCTCGTATCCCACGCGACTGATGCCCATGAGGCCGATGGCACCAAAATCCTTCCGCACCTGGGTCGGATCGATGTCCAAAACGGTCCCTAGCTGGGCGCTAGTAATCGTGTCGACATTCTTCCGAGCGGTGACCTCCGAAAGATATCGGTAGTATCGGATCAGCCTCTCGAGAACTACGGGTCGCAGGGGCTCCAATTGACCTCCTGTCGCGCTCTGATGCATTCCCCAATCGGAGGCATCCGAGATTTTCATCACGTTTTTGGGTATCGGGGAATTGAAGAAGCCACGGGGCCCCCGTCAAGGGGTTCGAGATAATTTTCACGAAGCCAGGGCCATCAGCCCACCATCACCAACCTCAGGTCCATGACGTTCGTGAAAGTGGGTCCCGTCATGAGGAGGTCCTCCAGGGGTTGGAAGAAGTTATAGGAGTCGTTTCTTGCGAGGTGCGCCTCGGCGTCCAACCCTCTTGATCGGCCCCGGTCGACGGTTTCTCCATCGGCTATGGCTCCGGCAGCATCTGTGGGGCCATCGGTTCCGTCGGTGCCGCCACTCAGAACCAGCACCTTGTGGAGGTTCTCAATCTCGAGGGCGGCCGCCAGGGCGAACTCCTGGTTCCTCCCTCCCTTCCCGCTACCCCGCACGGTGACCGTCGTCTCTCCACCGGAAATGACGCAGGCCGGGCGGGGGACGGGATTTCCCGTCCTCAGGATTTCCTTGGCTATGGCGGCGTGGACCCGTGCGACCTCCCGGGTCTCGCCCTCCACGAAGGAGGAGAGGATCAGAGAATTGTATCCGAGGGCGGTCGCTTTTTCCCGGGCGGCCTTCATGGCCAGGGCGTTGCTGCCGACGACCACGTTCTGGGTCTTTCTGAATGCGGGGTCGTTGGCCTTGGGCGTTTCGGGAATCTCCCCCCGGGCCCCCGCTTCGAGGCGTCGAAGGACACGTTGGGGGATCACCTCACCCAGGTTGTACCGGGTCAAAATCCTGAGACAGTCGTAATAGGTGCTCGGGTCCGGAACGGTAGGGCCCGATGCGATCGTGTCGAGGTCGTCACCGATGACGTCGGAAAGGATGAGGGAAATGAGGGTGGCGGGCCGGGCCAGCCGGGCCAGCCGTCCACCCTTGATCCGGGAGAGATGCTTCCGTACGGAGTTGATCTCGTGGATGGTGGCTCCGCAGTCCAACAGTCGGCGGGTCACGTCCTGCTTATCCCCCAGGGAGAGCCCGTCGGCTGGAGCCGGGGAGAGAGCGGATCCTCCCCCTGAGATGAGACAGAAGACCAGATCCTCGGGTTTGATGTCCGTAAGGAGTTGAATGATCTCTTTTGCGCCCCGCAGCCCGGCCTCATCCGGGACAGGGTGGCCTGCCTCCACGACTCGAATCCCACTCAGGGGATAGCGGTGCCCATGTTTGACAATGATGATCCCACCGGAGATGCGATCACCCAGGAGGTGGGTCAAGGGCTTGGCCATGACCGCAGAGGCTTTCCCCATCCCAACCACGCGAACCTCCCCTATGCCCTGCAAAGGATAGGGGACGCCGTCCACGAGAAGCGTTTCCCCATCCCTGAGAAGGTGCCGCTCCACCGCCTCTACCGGATTGGACGCCTGAAGTCCTGCCTGAAAGATTGCGAGGGCATCACTCCGGAGCTTCGAGCCAGACATGGTTTCCTTCCTCTTGGAGGGTTAGGGAAAGACACACCCCGGGGAGTTGATGGACCGGTTAACCATGTATAGTAGTTGTCCGTCATAAATTTCGCGCTATAGATTGCCCCAAGGGGCGGGTTTTCCCATTACCTGACAGGCTTCCAGCCACATGCACCAGTCCGGAGGGCACCATGTTGGATCAACTCCTCGTTACCCTCGATGGATCCGATTTCGGTGAGCACGCCCTCCCCTTCGCGAGATGCATTGCGGAGAAGACCGGGGCTTCGGTCGACCTTTGTCATGTCAGCTGCTGTGATCCCCCTACGGATCTCCTCCAGAACACTCCTTTTCAGTATGAGGGGGTGAACATGGAGGCTTACGCGGAGAAGCATGCGGAGGAACAGAGGAGATATCTGGGTGCCAAGGCCATGGCCTTGCAAGCTCTCCTTCCGGGCCAGGGCGTCAGTTCCACCCTCCTCGAAGGGTATGTCACGGAGGCGTTGGAACGGCAGGCTGAAGCGATCAATGCCAAGCTGGTGATCATGACCACTCATGGACGCACTGGGGTGAGTCGGGCGTGGCTGGGTAGTGTAGCCGACTCCCTGGTCCGACATAGCAGCTTTCCACTCCTGGTCATCCGGCCCTTGGAGGACGGGAAGACCTTCCCAACTGCTCGATTCGAGCATTTTCTCGTGCCATTGGACGGCTCTGCCGTCGGTGAAAAGATCCTGGTGCCCGCGGTGAAACTAGGTAAGGCCATGGGGTCCCGCTTCACCCTCCTTCATGTGGTGGCCCCCCACGTCACGATGGGGGCCCGGGTCTCTCCTCTTCCGGCGGGCCGCCTTAGGGAGAGGCTGGAGAAGGCGGAGGAATACCTCTCTGCGGTCGCTGAGAGATTCAAGGGGGAGGGGGTAGAAGTCGAGGTGATGATTGAATCCCACTTTGCACCCGCCCGGGCCATCCTGAATACGGCCGAAGCGCAAAGCGTAGACCTCATTGCCATCGCGACCCATGGTTATACCGGTGTGAAGCGGGCTATCCTGGGGAGCGTAACCGACAAGGTCCTGAGAGCGGCGAAATGGCCTCTCCTCCTGGATCGGCCAGGGGCGGCGGCCTGAGTGGGGGAGGTGGGACCGGTCTTGGTAGCCCTCGGTTACGAAAACACACCCCGGATATAGTCCCGCATATAGTTGTTTTCCACCTCGACCTTTTTCCGGAGGGCGTTGACGACGTCTCCGATCGAAAGGAGGCCCTGCATCCACCCTTGATCGACAATGGGCAGGTGTCGAATGCGGTTCTTCGTCATGATTTCCATGACGTAGTCCAGGTTGTCGTCCAGGAGCGCTACGACGACCTCCTTGGTCATGACATCTTGGACTTTCACGGATCCCATGGAGGCCGGGCTCTTCGCCGCAAGGCGGAGGATATCCCGTTCGGTAAGGATTCCCTCAACCGACTTGTCTTGCACCACGACCACGGATCCTATGTTGTGTTCGACCAGGAGACGCATGGCGTCCTGAATGGGAAAAGAAGGGGGTACGGTCACCACATCGTAGCCCTTCTCGTTGAGGAGGTCCCGAATTTTCATGACGACTTTCTCCTGAGCGGTTGTACGGAGGGGAGTGTGTATACGCCTTTGCCGGCAAAAGTTCCACCGAGAAATAATTCCTCCAGAGCTGTTTGTTGGAAAGGCTCTTCAAGGTGAGGCGGATCTCGGGCCGGTTCGCTACCTTCCCCTCCTGACCCCCCCAAAGGAGACCTAGAATGACACGATCCCCCCTTTCCCTTCTCCGGTTCTCGCTTGGCGCCGTCCTGGCCCTCGCCATGGGGCTGGCTTTCCCCCAGGTCTCCATTCTGGCCCAGGGGCACAGCCTCGTGGGGCCTGATGGCGGCGTGGATTGGAACCGCTACTACACGTCTGCGGAGACGGAGCAGATCCTTCGGGAATACCATGTTCTCTATCCCGAACTCACCGAGCTCTACAGCATTGGCGAGAGCCTCGAGGGGAGGAAGCTCTGGGTCATGGAGGTTACCGCCGAGATCACGGGGCCGGCTTTGGAAAAACCGGCCCTGTACCTGGACGGTGGGATCCACTCGGGTGAGTTGACCGGTTCCCAGGTGGCCCTCTATGCCCTGGGGCAACTCCTCACACGGTATGGATGGGATCCCGAGGTAACGGACCTTCTCGAGACCTTTGCCTTCTATGTTCGTCCCAAGTTCAATCCCGACGGTGCAGATTTGGCCCTTCTTTTCGACCAGAGCCTGCGGAGTACGGTACGGCCTTGGGACGATGACGAAGACGGCGAGGCCGACGAAGATCCCCCGGAAGACTTGGACGGAGATGGATGGATCACCGAGATGAGAATTCCGGATCCGGAAGGAGATTGGTACGCTCACCCAGGGGATGACCGGGTCCTGGTTCGGGTCCCAGGGGGGCGGGGCGGGGCTGCCGCCCCACAGGAGGTTCCGGAAAACGCTAGGCGCTATCGGGTGTTGGCGGAGGGAGTGGACAACGATGGGGATGGCCGTACAAATGAGGATGGCGTCGGCGGGATAGACATGAATCGGAACTTTCCCCGAAACTGGGAGCGTGTTCATCTCCAGAGCGGGGCCGGGCCTTTTCCACTGTCCGAGCCTGAGACCTATGCGACGGTGGAATTTATCCAGAGTCGCCCCAACATTACCAGCATCGTGCATGGCCACACCTCAGGGGGCTTTGTTTACCGCCTCCCCTCGGCGTCGGCTCCCTCCCTCTTCCCCCAGAACGACCTGGCTCTCATCGAGCATCTGGGGGTCCCCTATACGGAAAGCACCGGCCGCCCCGTTCGGCCCAGCGCCACCCACCCCACCGAACATCGGTACGGCACTCTCCTGAGTTGGGCCTATTGGGACCAGGGAATCGTGGGTTGGGTTCCTGAATACTCGCCTGGGCCGGAAGCGTGGGTGACGGATTACGACGGGGATGGGGAGGTCGGACCCCTGGAAGAGATGCGGTTCAATGACCAGGAGTTGGGGGGGCGCAATTTCTCACCCTGGAACCGCTTTCAACACCCTGAACTGGGAGAAGTGGAGATCGGAGGCTGGCACAGGAAATTCTGGGGACAGAATCCTCCGGCGGAATTTTTGGAGGATGAATGCGAGGCCCAGCTGCCCTGGATCGTATACCTCCTCCGCCAGGCCCCCCGGCTGGCCCTTGAAGGACCCACGGTGACCGCCCTGGGGGACGGAAGGTTCCGGATCCGAGCCGTGGTCACCAACCAGGGGTTCCTTCCGACAAGCCTCACCGGACGGGGGGCGGTTGGCCAGGAGACGTCCACGGGCCTGATTCAAAACCCTGTCGTTCGGCCTCCCACCCTCTTCCTGGGGCTCGAGGGCGCCGAGCTGGCGGAGGGATCCGTGCGGGTGCAGCTGGGACACCTTCAGGGAACCGGCCCCTTCCTCAGGGAGGTGGGAGTGCCCTCCGAAACAGTGGAGTGGATCGTCCGGGCCGAGGGGTCGCCGGCCTACGTTCAGGTCACGGGCCGATCCGACAAGGCCGGGGTGGTGCGGTCGGCCTGGGTGGCGCTTCGGTGACCCCCACTCGGAATCAAAGCCCGGGGATCTCCAGTTTCCCGCACCAGCCCTTTCGCGGGAGCCGGATTCTCCTGCTTCTCGCGGCATCTTTCGCTGCGGGTTCCTGCGGCCAGGTGCCTCGGGACGAACCGCCTCCGGCCCCGGATCCGGTCTTCGATGCAGGCCCTCCTTTCATTCTGAGGGTGAGTGGAGTGGGTTTCTCCACTCCGGAGTCGGTCCTTCATGACCCGGAAGCAGACGTCTATCTGGTGGCCAACATCAACGGTGGTTCCGCAGACGTCGACGGCAACGGCTTCATCTCCAGGATCTCACCGGAGGGAGAGATCCTGGAACTCGGATGGATCGACGGGGCCATCCCCGGGGTGACCCTCAACGCACCCAAGGGGATGGCCATCGTGGCCGATACCCTCTTTGTCACCGACATCAATTGCATTCGCGGGTTCCACAGGCTGACGGGGGCGCCCGTCAGGGAGCTGTGTCTGGAACACGCCACCTTCCTGAATGACCTGGCAGCTACGCCACTGGGAGATCTTTACTTTTCTGATAGCGGCACTGGTCAGAGCCCGGGGGCCGTGTACTTCCTTCGCCATACAGCGGACGTGCCGCAGAAGGTGGTGCTGGCTGACGGAACCGTTCTGGAAGGAGGGAGTCTCCTTGGCCCCAACGGAGTCTACGCGGACGGGCGGGGGCTGTATGTGGCAACCTACGGATCGGGGGAACTTTTCCAGGTGACTCCGAACGGGGAGCGCATCCAACTCCTCTTTCCCTCGGAGATGGCCATCGACGGCCTCGTTTCTCTGGAGGAACGGGGGTTCCTCTTCTCCAGCTGGGGCGACTCCACCGTCTACTGGATTCACCCCGGCGGGACGGTCTCACCCCTGGTCGAAAACGTCGAGGCCCCTGCGGACATAGGGTTTGACGCCAGTCGGAACCGGGTCCTCATCCCCCTCTTCCGAGCGAATGAACTTCTACTACAGGAGGTGAGATAGCTTTCCGGGTGCGCCTGCCGAAGGACCGTCTCTCCCTTTAGAGCAGGTCCCTGATCCAGGTGTACGCGGCCACGGTTTGCGGGAACCCCAGCGTCCCGGCCGCCAGGGCCACCACCTGCTCCATTTCTTCACGGGAGATCCCCATGGCCAGGCCCTTCCGCACGCTGGCGTGGACCGATCCCTCCTGCTGGGCACCCATGGCCAAGGCCAGTTTGATCAACCGGCATGTCTTCTCGTCCAACGGCCCGGCTTTTCCGGCGGCGCCGATGGCTTCCCAGGCCTTGGCAACCTCCGGGAACGCTGCCGCGAACTCATGGTGGGTCTTGGGGGGTTTTGGCAGATCGCTCATGGCACTTCCTTTGTCGATGCGGGCCCTTCAGACCCGATGATGAGAACGCGACTGTTTCTGCCAAGGCCGAGGGGACCGGGCAGGGTCGGGCCGAGGGTTCAGAAAATACAGGATGGGTAGAGCGAAAGAGAACATGGGAGTAGCATAGGGCTCCGGCCCGAAGCTCTCAAGGCAAACTCTGCCTGTCGGGTTGCATCAGGGGGTGGACCGAGATCATCATTCGTTGTCGGCTCGGGATTCCTGAAACCAGATCCTGCCGGGCATCGATTCCCGGCCATTGGAGGCTGCCCAGTTGGGGAACGAAGCATGGACTCATTCAAGAAGCTTTTTCTGATCCTTTTGCTTTTTGGACTCATTCCCCAGGGGGTTTCCCAGGGACAGACCCCTGAGCCGGTGGTTCATGCGGTCCTTTTCTTTTCCCCCGCCTGCCAGCACTGCCACCAGGTAATCCAGGAGCACCTGATCCCTCTCCAAAACCAATACGGGGATCGGTTGGTGATCCTGGGGTTGGATACCAGCCTGCAATGGGCCAACAACCTCTATTGGGAAGCCCTTCGGCATTACAAGGTCCCCGAGGAGGACTGGGCTGTTCCCTTCCTGCTGGTGGGGGAGGAGGTGCTGGTGGGTGGATTCGAGATTCCCGCTCGGTTCCCCACCATCATTCAAGAAGGGCTGGCTGCCGGAGGGATCGACCTTCCCCGCTATCCGGCGTTGGTGAC
>JBDRDQ010000010.1:0-5991 GCA_043820695.1 Gemmatimonadota bacterium
CCGTGGACCGCTGGTCGTGTTCTCAGGGCCTGATGGAGGCTCCCACCTGGACCAGTTCGTGAGCATCGTCGCCGACAACGAACTGGGCCATATCCTAGGCATGCCCGCCGGGGGATACTCCAATACCTGGGAGTGGGAGGAGGTGCTCCATTTTCCCGGGACCGACCGCCCGGTGGTGGGATTCATGTGGGACATCGGACACACCATCCGGCCCAATGGGGAGGTGCTGGAGGGGAATCCCGCACAGGTCGACGAGTGGATCCCTCTGACCGCGGAAAACGCGGTCGGTTACTATGAGATCCTCCTTGCCCGGGCCTGGGAGCACCTTGCTGGGATCGGATTCGAGTTGAACCGGCCGTGAACCGGGATCTTGGCGTGACTGAAGGAGAGCAGGATCGAGTTGACTCGGTTCTGAGCCGGGCTTTCGTGGAGGCCTCATGACGCTGCGATTCGAGGGAGGTGAAGGGAAAGCACCCCGGGGGTCGGAAGAAGAGCCCGGGGGCAGCGGCCTCCAGCTGGGCCTGGGGACCCGGATCCTCCTTGGCATGATCGTGGGTGCGGGCGCCGGGGTGGCGTTCGGACAGGGCACCGCAGTGGTGGAGCCCCTGGGCGACCTCTTCATCCGACTGCTCATGATGGCCGCCATCCCTCTGGTGTTTTTCAACCTCTTGGCCGGGCTCACGGCCCTCACGGATCTCCGGGCCTTCGGCCGGTTGTCGGCCAAGATCGTCAGCTACTATTTGGTCACCACCGCGGCGGCGCTGACCCTGGGCCTTACCGCCATGCTCCTGGTTCGACCCGGGGTGGGCATGACCCTCACCGGAGAGGTGGATGAGGCCATCGGGGCCGTGCCTGCGGTGTCGGACCTCCTTCTCCAACTGGTGCCGACCAACGTTTTCCAGGCCTTCGCCGAAGGGAACGTGGCCCAGCTGGTTGTCGTCGCCGTCTTTCTCGGCATCACGACCCTTTTTCTCCCGCAAGAGCCGCGTGACGTTCTAAGGAAGGGTTACGCCGCCCTGGCGGAGCTCTTTCGGAAGCTCGTGGACGGCATCCTCTGGGTGGCTCCTTTCGGAATCGGGGCCCTCATGGCGGTGACCGTAGGCCGCCATGGGGCCGAACTGTTCGGCCCCATGGCCCGGTTCCTCCTGGGGGTGTGGGGAACCCAATTGCTGATGATGACCGTCTACATGATTCTCCTCGTCCTCCTCACCGACCGGCGCCCCTGGAGCTTCCTCAGGGACACGGGCCCCCTCTGGGCCACCACGGTCGCGACCACCTCGAGCCTGGCGTCCCTCTCTGTGGCCCTGGAGATGGCCGAGAAAATCAAGCTGCCCCGGTCCATCTACTCTTTCACTCTCCCGTTGGGGGCACAGATCAACAAAGACGGGACCTCCATCATGCTTTCGGCGGTCCTGGTCTTTACCGCCCAGGCCGCGGGGATCGATTTCACCCTGATGCAAATGGCGACCATCCTCCTGGTGGGCCTCCTCCTGTCCGAGGGGTCGGGAGGAATCCCGGGCGGGGGGCTGGTGATCGCCCTCATCTTTGTTCAGGCCTTCAATCTCCCCCTGGAGATCGCCGCAATCGTCGGCGGCATCTACCGCCTGGTGGACATGGGGAACACTACGACCAATGTCATGGGTGATATGGTGGGAACGGCCATCGTATCCCACTCCGAGTCCCGGAAGCTCCCTCCGGAAGCGGCGGCATGACAGCGTTACCTTCAGTCCCGACCTATCTCAAGAGAAGGCCCGAGGATCGCATGAGAATAGCCGACGCCCGGGGGCTCTTCCCCGGCGCCATTGACCAGGTCTACCTGGACGTTTCCCTGAACGGCCTCATGCCGATTCCGGCCCGCGACGCGGCCATGGCCCACCTGGAAAAACGGGTCATGGGGAGGGCCGTGAAGGCGGATCTCCATGCCCAGGCGGAACGGGTCCGGGGGCAGGTCGCCCGCCTCATCGGAGCCGCCCCGGAAGAGGTGGCGATCACAAAGAACGTGTCCGAGGGACTCAACCTGTTCGCCTCCAGCCTGAGGTGGGAGCCCGGGGACAACGTCGTTTTCTGCCCGGAGCTGGAGCACCCGAACAACGTCTTTCTCTGGTACAACCTCAGGGAAACCAGGGGGGTGGAGATTCGGGAGATCCCGCCGGAGAACGGGCACATCCCTGTCGGCCGCCTGGTGGAAACCATGGACTCCCGAACCCGGCTGACCACGGTTTCCCACGTGACCTTCTCGCCTGGGTTCATCACGGACCTGTCCACCCTGGCCCGGGAGGCCCGGGCGAGGGGAGTTTTGACCCTGGTGGACTCCGCCCAGTCCGTGGGGTCCATTCGAACCGACGTCGAAGCGCTTGGTGTGGACGCGATATGTCTGGGAACACAGAAGGCGCTCTTGGCCTTCTACGGCCTGGGTTTTCTGTTCATCCGGAAGGCACTGGCCGAGACCCTGACCCCGGTGCATGTGGCGCGCTATGGAATGGATCTGGGCCCCGATGCCCATGAAACCGCCATCGGAGCCGGGGAACTGAAGTTCAAGGCCGGTGCCCTACGCTTCGAGTTGTCGAACTACAACTACATGGGATTGGCGGCGGTCGAGGCGTCCCTGGAATTAATCCACGCCATCGGGATGGACCAGATCGAACCCCACGTTCGCGGGCTGGCCGCCCGGCTGGCTTCAGGTATGCTGGACCTTGGCCTTCCCGTGGCGGGTGGTGGGCCAGGACCGCATCTGGCCCAGATCGTGGCGGTAGGGGAGAGCGGGGGCGGGCGGCACTACAGCGCCGACGACCCGGCCATGAACCACCTCCACGAGCACCTTACGCAAAACGGTATCCGCCTGTCGATCCGCCGGGGCGTGCTTCGCATGTCGGTCGGGCTCTACAACAACGAAGAGGACATCGACCGGGTGTTGGCCCTGACCGGGGAATGGCTGCGTGACCGATGAGAATTTCCTGGCCTATTACATACGTAACGGCGTTGACACAAATGTGGTCGGCAGCGGTCGCAGGTATGGCGACTGGTGTGCAGATCCCGGGAATATGAGGACCGCCAAATGAGGCGCGCTGAATGAGGATCGTCGGTGGGAAATGGGCCGGAGTATCCCTCGTCTCGCCGGGACCCAGGGTCAGGCCCACCCGGGAGGAGATGCGGGCCGCCTGGATCTCGGGCCTGGAGGCAGACCTCCCCGGCGCCCGAATTCTGGACCTGTTCGCCGGAACCGGGGCCTTGGGCCTGGAGGCCATGTCCCGCGGGGCAAGGTCGGTCGATTTCGTGGAGAACGGAGCGCCGGCCCTCCACGCCCTCAAGGCCAACTTGGCCAAGCTCAAAGTCAGGAACCGGACCCGCCTCTTCAAGAAGGATGCGTTCCTCTTCTTGGAGGGCCTCTGGGCCCAGATCCCGGAAGCCGGAGGCTACGACCTCGCACTGGCCGACCCCCCCTACACCTCACGGGCCGCAGAACGGTTGGTGGCCCTCTGGCTGGAACGTCCGTTCAGCCGGATCTTATCCGTCGAACATGCCGCCGGGCGGGACTTCCCAGGACGGGGAAACACGACCGTCTTCGGGGATTCCGCCGTTACGACATTCCGGGTCCGGGAAACAAGGCCCGAACAGTAGAGGACCGTCATGCCCCATCTCACCCTCGAATACACCTCCAATCTCGACGAATGGGCGAACGACCCCGGCTTGCTCATCGGTCTTCACCGGCTGCTCGAGTCGGCCGCCGGAATCAAGATCGAGAACTGCAAGAGCCGGTGGCGAATGGTCGAGGAATGGGTGGTGGGAGACGGAGAGGGCGAGTCCGCCTTCGTGCATCTGGATCTGCGTTTCCTGGAAGGAAGGCCTCCGAGGGTGAAGGAAGCCGTAGGAACCGGCGCCGTGGAACTCCTCCGAGCCCACTTCGCTCCAGCCCCCGACGGCCTGAAGCTCCAGATCACGGTGGAGGTTCAGGACATTAGGAGGGACACCTACTTCAAGCACCCGCCCGGGACCCTGGGGCCGCCCACCCTCTCCTTGGTCTGAGGGAGGGCGGACCCTTGACCTGCAGCCCGGCCCAACTCTCGGCAAGCCCTCAGCCCCCCGGCCGCACCACGTAGGGGTAATCCGGATTGCCCTCCAGCGCCCAGGTGATGAAATCCCGGACGTCCTGATTGGATCCCGCCAGGTCTGGCTTCCTCAGGTACATCATGTGCCCGCTCTCGTACCAGGCGAAGCGGAATCGATCCTTGAACTCGCCCCCAGGCTGGATGTGGGAGATGGTGTAGACGGCGCTGAAATAGTCCGTGGCCGCGTCGAAATACCCACCCTGGATCAGGACCTTCATGTAGGGGTTCGCCTGCATGGCGCCCCGGAGCATCTCGGCCACGTTGGCCCCATCGTCCCGGTTCCAGGGCCTCACCGGGCCCCAGATGTTGTACTTCAGATCCGGATCGTACCCTAGTTCCTGCCTCAGGTAGATGTTCACGGCGTTCCCGAAGGGCCCGTCCCAGTCCGCCATGGCCGGATCGTATTCCGGCGTTTCCCCGGCGGCGTCCCGGTCCACTCCCACATAGCGTGAGTCCAGGCGCCCCACGGTGAGCCGCTGGTCTCGCAGGAGCTCCTTCCAAAAGCGGTTGCTGCTGATGCGGAGGTTCGCGGAAAGAACGTAATCCGGGGAGAGCCCGAGGTAGTCAGCGACCTGGCGGGCGACTCGGTTCCGGGTGGTGTCATCGATCTGGTCCCCTCGAACCAGCGTCGGCAGGTAGGTGTCCATGGCGAACACCTCGACCTCAGCGAGAAAGTCCTGGATGGGCCGCCCCTGGTGCTGGGGGGTCAGCTGCTTGTGGTACCAGGCCGTGGCGGCGAATTGGGGGAGGCTGGTGGCGAAGGACACCTCCGGCCCCGCCTCGATATCCAACCCCGTCATGGAAACCAGGATCACCCCGTTCAGGTAGATCTGATGCGCGTCGGCCAGATGTCCTGCGAGGCCTGACGCCCGGGTGGTGCCGTAGCTCTCTCCGATGAGAAACTTGGGGGAGGCCCACCGGTTTTTCCTGAGAATGAAGAGGCGTATGAACTCCCCTACCGACTCTATGTCCGAGAGGGTCCCGTGGTACATGTGCGGTTCCTCACCCTCCACCATCCGACTGAACCCCGTGGCGATGGGGTCGATATAGACGATGTCCGCCACGTCGAGGATGGACTCCGGATTGTCCTCGAGGCCCACTGGGGGTTGCAGTTGGAATCCGTTGTCGTCGTACTGGACTCTCCTCGGCCCCGTGTATCCCATGTGCATCTAGACGGAAGCCGTGCCCGGGCCGCCGTTGAAGGAGAAGACCATGGGGCGAACGGTCCCGGCCGGAACGCCATCCCTTGTGTAGGCCACGTAGAACATCTGGGCCATTACCTTCCCGTCCGCCCGGATGGGAAGGGTGCCGGCTTCCGCGGTGTAGCGGACGATCTCGCCGCGAATGGTGGTGGTGTGTTGGGTCACCACGGGTTCGGTGGGGAGAAGGTCCAACTCCTGGGCCCCCGTGGTTGAAAGGGGGCTCGCCAGAAGGAAGAGGAGAACAAGGGGAAGAGACAGGAGTCGGAGGGGCTTGGGAAAGAGCATCCTCATGGTCTACCTTCCAGGCATTCGGTTTCGAAGTTGAACGTCGGGAAGACGGTAGGGCCTGGAGACGGACCGGGCAATGCACTGGGGCGTACCGGGCCGTGCGCTGGGGCGTGCCGGGCCATGCACAGGGGCGGGCCGGGCAACGCACAGGAGCGCGCCGGTCCCCCCGGCATTGCCGGTAACGATGGGAGCGGGACCAGAGTACATCTGTGAGAAGGGTGGTTCAATGCACGACGGAGAAGCCGGGATGGAATCCACTCAGGATAGTCAGGGTCTTCCGGACCCTGCGGACCCTGCGGACTCTGCGGACCTTACGGACCTTACGGACCTTGTCGCGGCATTCCGGAGAAGCTTCCGGGGAGGTTCCCCTACCCATTTCTCCCGGGCCCCGGGGA
>JBDRDQ010000011.1:0-2030 GCA_043820695.1 Gemmatimonadota bacterium
GGGCGCCACGAACTCCTCGAAGATCCTGGGAGAGATCACGGTGGAGGAGGCCGATCCCCCCCCCAACTCCAGGAGGTCGTACCGCGCCCCTTCCATGGAGGCGGCGCTGGCCATCTTCCGCTCCAGGAGGATGTCCAGGAACTCCCTCACCCACGCGGGATCGTCCAGAGTCTCCATGATCAGCTCCTGGATCCCGAAGAGCTCCACGGCATCCTGCCAGCATCCGGGCTGCCCGTAGATCTGGAACCCGGGCAGGGCCCCCCGAAGGATCCCCCACCCCTGGACGCCTCGTGCCTCTTCGTTGACGGCTTCCACATCGCATCTTCCCCACGGCGCATAGCGCTGGAGCAGATCGATGTGCCGCTTCTCCTTGAGGGGACGTTCCACCACCCAGTCGGTTTGGGGTCCGTGCTCCAGTACCATGGAGAGGGTGCCTCCCGGGGTGACCATGTCATAGCGTGTGGTTCGGGCCTGCCCTGGTACCTCCTTCTCTTCGATGCGCCACTCGTCGGACACGATCCAGCTTGAACCCATGAGATCGTAGCCGTCTCCCGCCCGCCTCCGCTCACCACTCCAGTACTCCCCACGATCCCCGTCGGGCAGGACGCCGAAGGCCCATCGAGTGGGATCCAGCCCGAAGCGGCGGAAGAACTCCGCCTCTGAGATCCCCTCCAGGTAGGTGTTCAGGAACCAGGGCATGAGGTGGTGCGTGGTCACCGGTAGGCGGTCCGGTTGCCCCCCCTCCAGGGCGACGAGAAGGCGTTCCCGAGAGTTCATGCCCTCTCCCCCGCCTTCCGCTCCATGTAGTCCGGATCGATGAAGGGCTCGTCGTCCCGGTGGGCCTCCATGAGGGCCATCCGCCTGGTCAGCAGCTCCTTCAGGTTTTCGCCATACACCAGCGGCGTCTCCCCCTGGTCCGTGGTGGCCATGAACCGCACCCCGGACCCGAGGAGCTCCAGGAGGAGGCGGCTATTGGCCAGCTCCCGGGAGATCAGCTCCCGGACCACTCCCCGCAGCTGGGCCCTCTCCTCCTCGGACCCTGCCTCTCCGTACCCGCACACTCCCCAGATCCAGGCCGCCACGTTCCGCTGGGTTTCCATCCAACAGCGTAGTGCCGACAGGCGTACGAGCTGATCCTCCACCACGTTTTCCTGGCCCAGCGAAGCCGCCGCCTCCCCCCGCACCCCCTCCAGCAACGCGATCGCTTCCTGCAGCGGCCCCCACACGTGGGCGTCCATCCGCTCCACGGTTCTCCGGCCCTCGGCCACGGTGGCCAGTTGAAAGAGAACGTCCCGGCTCAGATCCACGTTGTTGGGGTTGTGGGGGGTGGTGCACATGAAGTCCTGGTAATAGGCCCGATCCTCCAGGGAGATGGCCTCGATGTCGGGCACCAGGGGGCGGGCCCAGAGGCGGTACCAGACGAAGCCGAAGGTGGAATAGAGTCCCGAGACATGGGGAAAAGCCAGGATGGCCTCTTCCGCCCGATCCCATGCTCGCAGAAGGACGTGGGCCAGATCCTTCCCCGCCCACCCCTCGGCGGTCCGCCGCAGGAATGCGTCCAGCTCCAGCTCGGGGTCGAATTGGAAGGCCCGGAGCACTTCGTGGTTCACATTGAAGGGCACCATAAACGGTGGGTGCGTGCCCCCCATGTGGGCGAGGTGCTTCGCGCCGCCCTCCCGCAACAGCCGCAGGCGGCGAAGGGTGAGGGAAGGGTAGGGGACCCCCACCAGGGGGGAGAACACCACCCAGGGCCCGGCGGCGACATAGAAGTGGGCGTTGGACGACCGCTCCTCCAGCTCCGAGGCCAGCGCCCCTTCCTGAGTGGAGAACTCCTGCTGATAGACGGAACCGGCCGGAAAGGCCCGGGACCCGGGATAGCGGGGGTGATCGTACGGCATCTCCCACCCCCGGGTGGCCAGACAGGCCGTTTCGACCTCGAGGCCATCTTCCAACCCCCCCCAGAACACCTCGTGCTCGCCGTAGAAGGACTCCATTCGCGTCAGGACCCGGAACTCGGGGTTCACCGCCCG
>JBDRDQ010000012.1:0-2193 GCA_043820695.1 Gemmatimonadota bacterium
ACTCGGGACATGAAGGGCTGCCTCCGTGCGTTGTTCAGGGTGCGGCCGCAGACGGCCTCCTAACCGAAAAGGCTCAGGAGGTAGGGAGCCAGAAGGACTGCCAACGCAGCCAGACCCCAACCAGCCAGGACATCCCCAGGGTAGTGGACACCCAAGTAGCACCGCGTGAGGCCCACCGCCATCCCGAGAACCAGAACCAGCAGCCCAAAGGGAAGAGGAAGCACCAAAACCAGGGGAAGTGCGATCGAAAGGGACCCGGTGGCGTGGCCTGAGGGGAAGCTGAATCGATCCGGGGCCTGAATCAGGGAGCTTTTGCCCACCGGGAGGTCGGGCCGAGTCCGGGAAAAGAAACGCTTGAGGACCTGGCTCAATAGGAAGGAGATGGCCAGGGAAAAAGCCGGAACGTATTGGGCCCCGCGCAGATCACCGGCGGCTCCAAGGGCGATTCCACCGGCAATGATGATGGCCACCGGAGGATCTCCCAACCGCGTAAGAACTCTGACCACCATATCCAGCCAGGTCATCCGACGGGTGACGACGGCATGGAGCAGCCTCTCGTCGTATTTCCCCAATCGTAAGATCCAGCCGGGCATGGAGTTCCTCTTGCTAGCCCCTCACCTAGTACTACTGTGTCATAAACTGATCGCCCTGGTGCCATCGGCACCGCATGTCGAGCAGTAGGGTAAGCCGACTATCAGGGAGCGGGCGCAGAGAATCCGTTGGGTTGCCATGGACGCCGGGTTATGCCGTTCGGGTCTGGCGGGGGGAGCCCCGCTGGACGAAATCCTCGGGTATCGGAGCGGGCTCGAGGAAGGCAACAGGCTGAGGGGGGGAAAGGCGGCCCCGCTCGGCCGCCAGGAAGCAGTAGGCGGCCATGCATAAGATTCCGTGATGGTGGAACCCCCTCCATCCCCGTCCCTCGTAATGGTCCAGTCCCAGTTCATCCTTGAGCTCCTGAAAGTCCCGCTCGATGCGCCACCGGATCTTGGCCAACGCTACCAGCTCGGCCAACTCCACTCCTTCCGGCACGGTGGAGAACCAGTATTTCGTGGGCTCCGGCTCGTCCGCTGGCCACTCGGTGAGGAGCCACTCCTCGGGCCGGGGCTCGTGGCGAAGCTCGTCCCGGTGCGCGGGCCGCACCCGAAGCGCCGCGAATCGAGACCGCATCGTCCCCTTGGTTCCCTCCCGCCACCGCACTTCTTGCCATGGGCTGGGTTTGCCCATCCCTGCCGCCAACTCACTGACGGAAACCGGCTCGTGCCCCCTCTCCCGTCGCACGCGAGTGGAAGGGCGTCCCTTCCCGGCCCACGGCAGGGGGGGGAGGGGCTGTTGGCCCGGGGGCCACACGGTCGTCTCCCCCTTGATTCCAACCACGTAGGAGAACCCCCGCTCGGTGAGTCCATCCCGGAAGGCCGTCGTGTCCCCATAGCCCGCATCCGCCACTACAGGGGCCGGCGGAAGATCGTCCTCCAGCAGCGCGTCGATCTCCTCCAGAGCGATCCGCCACTTCTCCTGGAACCCCACCTCCGGGGGAAGGCCAGCCTGGGCTCGCCGCTCCGGATCTCCTGTCCATGCCTTGGGCAGATACAGACGCCACGCCGCCGGCACGCTCATCGCCCGGTTCGCCAGCGACACCGCCACGGCCACCTGGCAGTTGGCCCGTTTGCCCAGCACACCACAATACTGCCAGGCCACCCCAACCGAATGCTTCCCCTTCTTCGGAATCCCCGTGTCGTCCACCACCCAAGCCCCCACCGGCGCATGGCGCTCCAACTGGGCCAGGCCATAATCCCGGGCCACCGCCAGCACGGCCCGCTCCTCCCACGGCGCGTTGGCCACGAAATGGTGCATGGCCTGATGCGTCCGGCTCACGTGCCGTGGATCGATCTTGGCCGCCATCGGCTCCACACTCTTGCGTTCTCCGCTCAACAGCAGCCCCGTCAGGTAGGCCCGCATAGGCCAGACCCGATCGGCATGGCCCAGTACCTCCGCCAATCTCTCGACATAGTCGTCGAACCGCCCTCCCTCCGTCGCATCGTTTCCCATGCCCCCATGATCTCACCCCCACCCCTTCCCGTCAATACTTTATGACACAGTAGTACTAGCCCGGATCACGAACACGGCATGCCAGAGCGTGAACTGTTGGAGCTGCCCGAAATCGATGTAGCCGCGGTCCATGACGTTGATGGTCCC
>JBDRDQ010000013.1:0-25191 GCA_043820695.1 Gemmatimonadota bacterium
TGTGGTCGACAAGGCCGGAATTCTCCTTGGGCGAATTACCTTCGACGATGTTTTGGACGTTCTCGAGGCCGAGCAGACGGAGGACATCCTCCGCTTTGCAGGAATCTCGGAGGAGGAGGAGATCCGGGGCAGCTGGTCCGATACCGTCAAGACCCGCCTCCCCTGGCTGGCACTGAACCTTATCACCGCTTCCATTGCCGCCTCGGTCGTTTGGTTCTATCGGGATACCGTGGACAGCATCATCGTTCTGGCAGCTCTCGCTCCAATCATCGCAGCCTTGGGGGGGAATGCCGGAACCCAGGCCTTGGCCGTCACCGTCCGCCGGATTTCTTTGGCTGGCGATGGGGAGATCGGGCAAGCCCCCTACGGGGCTGTCGGGAAAGAGCTCCTGGTTGGCATCGTGAACGGCATGGTCCTGGGCTTGGCTATCGCGGGCTTGAGCCTTCTGGTCCCCGGCGGCAACCCCATGCTTGGCCTCGTGGTTCTCCTGGCCATGTGGGGGAACCTCGTCGTGGCAGGCTTCGCCGGATCTTTCGTGCCCACGCTGCTCAACCGATTCGGGTTCGATCCTGCGGTGGCTTCTTCGGTCTTCGTCCACGCCTTCACGGACCTGATCGGCTTTTTCCTTCTTCTTGGACTCGCCACCGCAGTTCTCCTATGAGACGTTCAATTCGAACCGTTTCGGTCCTCTACCGGCTGACCCCGTTCGTGGTGGCCTTCCTCAGGGACCGGCGTCGGTTCCTCCTCGTGGGACGTCCGCCGGTACGGAGCCCGGAGCACCATGAGCGGAGGGCTCGGCGGCTGACCAGGGTCCTGGGCGACCTCGGCCCTACCTTCATAAAACTAGCCCAGCTCTTCAGCTCGAGGGCCGATATCCTCCCGGAACCCTACCTGACCCACATCGGAACCCTCCAGGACCAGGTCCCTCCAGACCCCTGGAAATCGGTGGCCGAGGTGTTGGAGCAGGAGCTGGGGCACCCCGTCGAGGAAGTGTTCGAGGAGTTCCAAAAGGAACCCATGGCTGCCGCGAGCCTGGGGCAGGTTTACCGGGCTCGGTTCATGGGAGAGGACGTGGCGGTGAAGGTTCTTCGCCCGGGGGTGGAGGAGGCCGTTGCCCTGGATCTGGAGATCTCCTTCCGGGTCCTCTACTGGCTCAACGTTCTCTTCCGCAATCATCACATCCGAGCCCTGACCAACCTCGTCCGAGAATTCTCCGTCCGGGTTCGGGAGGAGATGGACTTTCGGCATGAGTCCGAGAACATGAAGGTTTTTCGGACCTACTTTCCGGACGATGGGCGTGTGAGGATTCCCAGGGTCTGGGACGAACACACCCGGCGGAGGGTCCTGGTCATGGAATTCTGTTCCGGGACCAAGATCGACCGGCTCCAAGATCGTTTCGATTCCGGAGAACTCGATTTCACCGACCTCATGGAGACCCTAACGGGCCTGTACCTCAGAACCATGATGGTGGACGGATTCCTCCATGCCGATCCTCATCCCGGGAACCTTCTGGTTCAGGATGACGGCCGCATCGTGCTCCTGGACTGGGGCATGATGCTGAGGGTCCCAAAGTGGACCCGGGAGTCCATCCTGAGCCTGGCCCTGGCCGTGGAAAAGGAGAATCTGGACGGAGCAATCAACGGCATGTACCAGCTTGGGATGATCTCTCCTGAAGTTTCCCGCGGGGAAGTCCATGAGGCCGCCATCGAGATCATGGGCATCATGGAGCGGGTTCGCGGATCCTCCCGTGAGAGGATTCAGAAGATCGTAGAGCAGATCTTTGACACTTTCTACACCTTTCCCCTCCTCCTCCCGCAGGAGCTGGTCTACTTCTTTCGGACTTCCGTTCTCCTGGAAGGGATCGGGTATCGGTACGATCCCAGCTTTGACGGGTTAGGATTGGTTCGACGCGTCATTGGGGAATTCCGGTCCGATATTCAGAAGACCACGGGACGGGAGCCCGGAACGCTGGCCTGGGATCTGCTCACCGAGGCCCAAACCACTCTCAGCTCCATCCGGGACCTCCTCCTCAGGGCCCAGCGGGAGGAGCTCCGGGTGCGGATGCATCCCAGGGATGTCCAAGGACAAGAGAGGATCCTCCACCTGCAGGCCAGGAGGCTCCTCTTGAGCATCTTCGCCACCGGCACAGCCGTGATCACCGCTGTCATGTTCATCGCGGTGCGCAACTACTGGCTTCTGGCCGTGGGTTTTGGCGCGTCTCTCCTTATGTTCACTCTGGTTTTTTTGATTCCCACGCATTTGCTTGAGAATCCTTTGCGGCATGCCAGAGGTATCCGGCCGGATGATCGGTACTATTGATACTAATGACACTCTTGGGATGACCAAGGAGAACCGGGCCCTCCTGGAGGCGTTCCGGGCCGGGAAGAAGGTCGGGCTTGCCCGGGCCATCTCCCTCGTCGAAGACGAGCGCCCCGGGTTCCAGGAATTCCTCCACGCGATTCTCGAAACCCCCCGGTTCGCCAAGAGGGTAGGCCTCACTGGCCCTCCGGGTGCCGGCAAATCTTCTCTGGTGGCTGCGCTCACCCGAGCCTACCGGGACCTGTCGGAAGAAGTGGGGGTGGTAGCCGTGGACCCGACCTCCCCCTATTCCGGGGGTGCCCTCCTCGGCGATCGGATTCGGATGAATGACCTGGCTACCGATCCCGGGATCTTCATTCGATCCATGGCGACCAGGGGATCTCTCGGAGGATTGGCCACGACCACCAAAGAGGTCCTGGATCTAATGGACGCTTTTGGTTTCCAGCGAGTCCTCGTGGAGACCGTGGGGGTGGGCCAAACCGAGCTGGAAATCACCGGGGCCGCGGACACGGTCGTGGTGATCCTGGTTCCGGAGTCGGGGGACGCCATTCAAGCCATGAAGGCCGGCCTTATGGAAATCGCCGACATTTTCGTGGTGAACAAAGCCGATCGTCCGGGGGCCGATGGGTTGGTGAGAGATCTGATGCTGGCCCTTCACCTTCGGGAGGGTGAGGCGCTCAGGGACGTACCTACCCACCATGGGGTCGACCTGAGGCGCTTGGGAGTATCCCAAGCCAAGAGAGGCCAGGGTCAGGGTGGGAATGACAAGCGGAAGTGGACGATCCCGGTTTTGCAGACCGTGGCCCAAACCGGGGAAGGTGTGACGGCGTTACTCGAGGCTATTTCCGACCATAGGGCTTTTCTCGAAACGTCGGGAAGCCTGGAGGTCCGGCGGAAGGCCCGGGCAGCGGGACGGGTCAGAGACGTGGTGGAGCGTGAGCTTCGTAGGGTGTCATGGGCCCACGAGGGAGTCCAGAAGATGATGGCGGAAGGGGTTCCCGGGATCGTCTCCGGGCGGGAGACACCCTATTCCTTGTCCGCTGCAATCATCGCTACCCTCATGGGTCCCAGGGACCAAGAGACCCGTTCGGGGTAGTGGTTGGGTGGCAGAAAGTCCGAAGGAAAAGCACTCGAAAAAGGGAAGGAAGATGGCCGTGACGGATCGGGAGAATCTCTCCGCCACCGAGCTGAGGGACAGGCTTTCCGAGAAGGAGGATGAGATTCGGAAGCTTCAGGCCGCGCTGGCGGAGTGGGAGGGGGCGTGGGCCGAGAGTCCCAAACGTGATGACACGCTGTTCACCTCCGTTTCCGGCCGCGAGGTTCAACCTCTTTACTCACCCGGTGACCTGGAGGCTGGACCCGGATATATGGAGTCCCTTGGTTTCCCCGGGGAGTTCCCCTTCACCAGGGGCCCCTACACCACCATGTACCGGACCCGCCTCTGGACCATGAGGCAGTTCGCCGGCTTCGCGACGGCCGAAGAAACCAATCAGCGCTACAAGTATTTGTTGGCGAACGGACAGACCGGGCTCAGCGTCGCTTTCGATTTCCCGACCCTCATGGGATACGACTCCGACCACCCACGATCCCTGGGAGAGGTGGGCATCTGTGGGGTGGCCATTTCTTCGCTCGCCGACATGGAAACCCTCTTCGATGGGATCCCTTTGGATCAGGTTTCCGTGTCCATGACGATCAATGGTCCGGCCATCATCCTCTTTGCCTTCTACGTGGCCGCGGCAGAGAAGCAGGGGGTTCCAGCGGCAAAGCTTCGGGGCACTGCCCAGAACGATATCCTGAAAGAGTACCAGGCTCAGCACGCATGGGTTTTCCCACCGGAGCCGGCCCTTCGGCTCATAGTGGACATGTTCGAATGGGCCAGCCAGCATGTGCCCAAATACAACCCCATCTCCATCTCCGGCTACCACATCAGGGAGGCAGGCTCCACCGCGACCCAGGAGCTGGCCTTTACATTGGGGAATGGGTTCGAGTACGTGGAGCGGGGAATCGCGCGGGGCTTGGACATCGATTCTTTCGCCCCCCGCCTGTCCTTTTTCTTCGACGTTCACAACGACTTTTTCGAGGAGGTGGCGAAGTTCAGGGCCGCCCGACGGATCTGGGCCCGGCACATGAAGGGGAAGTATGGCGCCATCAATCCCGACTCCTGGCGGCTGAGGACCCACGCCCAAACGGCTGGGGTGAGCCTCACCGCTCAACAGCCTGAAAACAACATTGTCCGTGTGGCCTATCAGGCCCTGGCGGCTGTCCTGGGGGGGACTCAATCGCTGCACACCAACTCCATGGACGAAACCCTCGCCCTTCCGACTGAAAAGGCCGTACGAATCGCCCTCCGTACGCAGCAGATCCTCGCTTACGAAACCGGGATCCCGAACACGATGGATCCCTTGGCTGGCTCCTATTATCTGGAGAGCCTTACCAACCAGTTGGAATCCGAGGCCGAGGAGATCTTTCGGCAGGTCGAGAAGATCGGTGGGGTCGTGCCTGGAATCGAGACCGGTTGGTTCCAGAAGAGGATCGCGGACTCCGCATTCCGCCAACAGTCGGAGGCGGAGTTGGGGAGGCGCAAGGTCGTCGGAGTCAACGATTTCACCGAGGGCTCGGGCACCATCGAGATCGAAACTCTCAGCATCTCCCCGGATATCGAGGAGAAACAAAGAGCCAGGATGTCCCGCCTTCGGGCTGAGCGGGATGAAGAGCGGGTCGGGAACACCTTGGCAGCATTGGAAGCGGCCGCCGGCGGGGGTGGGAACCTGGTCGATCCCATTCTCGAGTGTGCCCGGGCCTACTGTACCCTCTATGAAATCCGGGAGGCCATGGAAAAGGTCTTCGGGAGCTACAAGGAGCCTGTGTTCTTCTAGAACCCTAATTTCATGGCCATAAATGCGATCTTTTTCGATGCAGGGAACACTCTCGTCTTTGTCGACCCCAGGGTAGTACTCCCCATCTTCCGGGAGCACGGCGCCGAGGTTGACGAGGAACGGTTCCAGGGAGCCGAGTATCAGGCTCGGATTCAGGTGGTTCGCCGGGTGGAGGAAGGCGCCTTCGGAACTGAGGACCACATTTGGCGGGAGTACTTCGGGACCATCTCCCGGGAGTCCGGAGTTCCGGAGGACCGCCTCGAGAAGGTCGGGGAACGGATCAGGGCAGTGCACATCGAGCGCCACCTGTGGTCGTACATGGACCCAGGCACCCCCCATGCCCTCGACCGACTGACAGAAGCCGGGTACAGGATGGCCGTGATCTCCAACGCCGACGGGCGGGTGGAGGGGCTCATCGAAGGTGCAGGGATTCGGGATCGGTTCGAGTTCGTCATGGACTCCGAACTCGAGGGAGTGGAAAAGCCTGACCCGGAGATTTTCCTTCGGGGCTGCAGGCGGATGGGTGTAGATCCGGCTGAGTCCCTTTACGTGGGGGACCTGTATCCGGTGGACGTTGTCGGTGCTCGAAACGCCGGCCTCCATGCGGTTCTCCTGGATCCCATGGATCGCCTCGATTATCCGGTGGACCGCCTCCCGGACGTGGCGGCTCTTCCGGCGTACATGGAACACCTTTCCCACCGCACCTGAACTCGTTCATTTATGACCAGTCCACAACCCCTTGATGGGAGTCATCGCATGCCTGAGGGAGATCGGAAAATCCGGGTGTTGGTGGCCAAGCCAGGGCTCGATGGGCACGACCGGGGGGCCAAGGTCATCGCTTCCGCCTTCCGGGATGCCGGTTTCGAGGTCATCTATACCGGGCTCCATCAGACTCCTGAGATGATCGTGAACGCGGCAGTCCAGGAAGACGTGGATGTCGTGGCCATGTCCGTCCTCTCCGGAGCCCATATGACCCTCTTTCCACGGGTTCAAGATCTGCTGGTCGAGGCCGGCGCCGGGGACATCCTCATCACGGGGGGTGGAATCATCAATGAAGCGGACATGATGGCTCTTCGCCAGCGGGGAATTGGGAGACTATTCGGCCCGGGAACCCCCACCGGAGAGGCAGTGGTCTATATCAGGGAGTGGGTGGCTGGGCGGGATGGGGCTCAAGGTCAGGATTCATAAGAGGGAGGTCTCGGAATGGCTGGAAAACCGTTGCGGACCGGATCTCCCCCCACCAAGGGCCTCCAAGCCCTTGCCGGAGAGCTGAAGACCCTTCGGGAGCGCCTCCGGCAAGGAGGTGGAGAGGCACGGATCCAACGACAACGGGCCCAGGGGAAACTCACGGCCCGTGAACGGGTCCACCTTTTGGTCGACGACGATAGCCCCTGGGTGGAGTTGGGTCTGCTTGTGGCCTATGACCTCTATGATGGGGAAGCTCCTTCGGCTGGTGTGGTGACGGGAGTCGGTGTCGTGGAGGGGCGGGAGACCGTAATCGTTGCCAATGACGCTACGGTGAAAGCCGGTTCCTGGTGGCCCGAAACCATCAAAAAGATGCTTCGGGCCCAGGAGGTGGCCATGCGCTGCCGGATCCCCATCGTCTACCTGGTGGACTCGGCAGGGGTGAACCTCCCGTACCAGGGAGGGGTGTTTCCGGGCCAATACGGCGCTGCTCGCCTCTTCTACTACAACTCCATCATGCGCCGGTATCTGGGGATTCCCCAAATCTCCGCCGTCATGGGCCCATGCATCGCAGGTGGGGCGTATCTGCCGGCTCTCTCGGACGTCATCCTCATGGTGGAAGGCACCAGCTTCATGGGCTTGGGCGGGCCGAACCTTGTGAAGGGCGCCACTGGGCAGACCGTGGGAAGTGAAGAGTTGGGTGGGGCTCGGGTTCACACCGAGGTGTCGGGGGTGGCCCACTACATGGTTCCGGATGACGAGACCTGTATTTCCCGGATCCGCCAACTGGTCCGGGAACTCCCTAGCAACTCCGGGAGCAGGGGCCAGGCCAATGGGGATAAGGATCACCCAACCCCCCCCCTCAGAGATGCCCGGGAGATCTATGAGATCCTCCCGGATGACCACCGACAGCCCTACGACATGTACCGCCTCCTGGAGTGCATCTTGGATGGGGAAGGCCTCCATGAGTTTCAGCCGGGCAACGCTGCGGAGATGATCTGCGGCACCGGGTTCCTCTCCGGGATGCCGGTGGGGGTGATCGCCAACTTCAGGGGCATGGTCAAAGACCACCGGCCCGGTCCCCCGCGTTTCGGAGGCATCGTCTATACCGAGAGCGCCAGGAAGGTGGCCTATTTCATCGAGACTATGAACCGCCATCGGACCCCCATCCTCTTCGTCCAGGATGTATCGGGGTTCATGGTGGGGCCGGATGCCGAGCACTCGGGCATCATCAGAGCCGGGGCCGAATTCGTTGAGGCTATGGCCGTGGCAACGGTGCCCAAGCTCACCCTGACGGTGAATCACGCGTCCGGGGCGGGGTACTATGCCATGGCTGGGCAGGGGTTCGATCCCGACTTCATCCTCTCTCTCCCCACCGGCCGCATGGGGGTCATGGAGGGGGAGAGCGCCGTCATGGCCCTCTTCAGTGCACAACTCGACCGGCTGAAGGAGGAGGGGAAGGTGCCTGACGAAGAGCTCCGGACCCGTATGGACGATGTCCGAGAGGACTACGAGAGGCAGCTCGATGCCCGTTTCGCCGCTGCCCGGGGGTTTGTGGACGAAGTGGTCCTTCCGGAGGAGGTGATCGATGCCCTCACCCTCCTTCTCAGGGCGGCAAGGCAGAATCCCGGCCCCCACCTTGGTCCTTTCCACCTCCCCTACGACCCCACCGTCGCCCCGTCCGCTTTCCTCAAGGAGCGGGGAGCCAGGGGGGGTGAGCCGTCGTGAAAGCTGGCGTGCTACGGGTAGAGGCGGACGAGGGAATCCTCCGCCTCTGGCTCAACCGGCCCGAAAAGCGGAATGCCCTCAACGCCGCCCTGGTGGAGGCCCTCGCCGGGGCTCTCCGGGATGCGGAATCCAGGAGTGACATTCGTGTCATCCTTCTCCAGGGGGAGGGCCCGGATTTCTGCGCCGGGGCCGATCTGGCCGACCTGGAGCGGATCACCGGCATGGGGGCAGAAGCCAGCCTGGCCGATGCTCAGCGATTGGGCTCGCTCCTGCTCCAAATGCGCCGGCACCCCCGTCCCATCGTAGCGGCGGTGCAGGGAAGGGCGCTGGCCGGCGGGTGCGGACTGGCCACCGCCTGCGACCTGATCCTGGCCAGCGAGGAGGCGGAGTTCGGGTACCCGGAGGTTCGGTTGGGGTTTGTCCCCGCCATGGTCATGGCCATTCTCCGAGAGAAACTCACTGAAGGGAGAGCTTTTGAGTTGGTGACTCTTGGCAGCCCCATTCCGGCAGCTGAGGCGCTGCGGATCGGCCTGGTCAATCGGGTCTTCCCCTTCGATGGGTTCGGCCAGGAAGTGGATGCCCTGGTGGGGGAGTTGGCGAAGAGGCCGCCGGAGGCTATCACTCTCACCAAGAGCCTCCTCTATGAGTTGGCGGATCTCACCATCGAGGACGGTATTCAGAGGGGGGCCGAAGTGAATGTGGAGGCCCGGATGTCCGAGGCCTGCCGGGCGGGAGTCCGACGGTTCCTCTCCCGTAACAGGACCCCGTCTTCATGATCTTCCTGGATCGGGAGAAGAGTGGACCCGACCGCTATCTGGATTGGAAGGTCAGGCTTTTTTTCGTCGGTGCTCTCCTTGCTTTGGCTGGCATCGGACTGGAATCCTCCCTGTTGGTGGGTCTGGCCACTTTGGCGCTCGTCCTGGGTTTGGCCTTCCGGCTCTTGCCCAGCGGAGACCGTGGGGGGGAGGCGGGCGAATGCAACGAAGGGGAGACTTCCCATGAGGCCAAGGATCCCAATTCTCCCCCTTCTGACCACTCTCCCCTTCAACGCTGAGGGCCGGGGAGTCCTACCAGGGATACGTACTCCGAGGGGTGACGCTACGTCATATGGCGGATGCTTGCGTGGACGGGCCCCGCATACCGTAGAACAGAAGCGTAGCACCTTTCTGGTTGGCAAACCTAGACGGGAGGGAAAAAGATGATCCAGACTATTGCCAGAAAACGGTACAGCTGCCCGGAGCCTTCCGCAGGCATTATCCTGCTCGGGTTCGGCCTGAGGGTCTCCTGCCTTCTTCTTCTCGGGTGCATCTTCTGGACCTCCTTCGCCGTAGCCCAGGAGCGTACGGTCGAGGTCAGCGTGACCCCGCCTGAACAGAGAGTGGAGCTTACCCTGATCGACGGGTCTGTCCTCATCGGGCGGGTTGAGGAGGCGGGAGACCCTTTTCGCTTCGTAGTAGTCTCCGGGATCGAGATGACCATTCCTTTGGCGAATGTGCGGGCGATTTCACAGGCAAAGGGTACGGTGGAGGAGGGGGAATACTGGCCTGAGGACCCCAACCGGACCCGCCTCTTCTTCGGGCCCACAGCCCGGACGATCCCAAAGGGGCAGGGCTATCTTGCGGTTTACGAGATCGTAATGCCGTTTTTGGGGTTCGGGATCACGGATAACTTCATCCTTGCGGGGGGAACGCCACTGGTTTTCGGGGGCGGAGGCAGCCGGCCGTTCTGGGTGGCGCCCAAGTTGAGAGTAATCAACTCTGAGAAGACCCAGGGGGCCGTCGGGGTTCTTGCGGTTGCCGTGGAGGACGAAAACTTCGGCCTTCTCTACGGTGTCGTCACCCATGGGACTCCCAAGAGCGCCTTTAGCCTGGGGGTAGGTTACGGGTTCGCCAACGGTGATCTGGCCGATAGTCCAGCGGTCATGGTGGGAGGAGAGGTTCGAACGGGCAGAGGCCTGAAGCTGGTCACGGAAAACTACCTCTTCCCTGGCGGAACGGGCCTGGTCTCTTTTGGTCCCCGGTTCTTTGGCCGGAAACTCTCGGCTGACCTTGGTCTGGTGATCCCGCTGGGATTCGGTGAGATGTTTGGGTTTCCTCTGGTTAATTTCGTCTACAATTTCTGAGCTTGAGGCCAAGGTCCCGGGCAGGGGGGGGCCTCCCGTATCGGGTCAGTCTCCAACCCCGGCTTTTTTTCACGACGGAAGGTCGGCGGGACCCACCCCTTTTCATGGATGCCCCCCGCCTTAGAATAGGCGGGCCCTTTCGCCCATCCTTTTGCCCGGACCCGGCAGCCATCTTGCGGCGTGACTCCTCCCAAAGGGCCTCCGTCCAAGCGGCCGGTTGATCTCACCGCCTCGCTCCAACGTCACCTGGGTCATCCGGCCTTTCGGCCGGGTCAGGAGAAGTTGGTCGGGGCGGTCCTGAAGGGCCGGGACGCTCTGGGGATTCTCCCCACAGGGGGAGGGAAGAGCGTCTGTTTTCAGCTCCCCGCCTTCCTGCTCCCGGGAATGGTCCTGGTGGTGAGCCCATTGATCTCCCTTATGGAGGACCAGGTGGGGCGCGCGCGGAGGGTTGGTTTAAGGGCCGAGGTGCTGAATGCCTCCATCCCGGATGCGGACCGCCGCCGGATCTTGAAGGAGTCGGAAGAAGGAGCCGTCCAGCTCCTTCTGGTGTCTCCGGAGCGGCTCCACCTGCCCGCCTTCGCGGCGGCTCTCCCCCGTCTTCCCATCGCACTTCTGGCAGTGGATGAGGCTCACTGCATCAGCCAGTGGGGGCATGACTTTCGCCCCTCCTACCTCAGGATTGGCGAGCTCCGCCCCCGTGTCCCGGCGCCGGTGCTGGCCCTTACCGCAACCGCAACCGACCGGGTTCGCGAGGAGATCCAGGCTCGGTTGAGGCTTCGAAATCCGGTCCGGGTGGTGGGGAGCTTCGACCGGCCCAACCTGAGTTGGGAGGTGAGGGAGGCCGAGGACCATCGGGAGAAGATGACCCATCTGCACACCCTCCTCCGGGGGAGGGGGGGTGCCAACATCGTTTACGCCTCCACCCGGAAGGCAGTTGAGGCCGTACGCCGGAGCCTCGCAGCCCGGGGCCTTCCAGCCCTCCCATACCATGCCGGCCTTCCTTCGGCCATCCGGACCGACGTCCAGGATCGTTTCCTCTACGACTCGGCGCCGGTCGTGGTAGCCACCAACGCCTTTGGCCTGGGGATCGACCGGGCCGATGTCCGAACGGTCCTTCACTACCAGCTTCCGGGGAGCCTGGAGGCCTACTATCAGGAGGCAGGTAGGGCCGGCCGGGACGGTGCCGAGGCTCGGTGCGTGGCCCTGTTCGGAAAAAGAGACCGGGAGGTCCATGACCGCTTCCTGGCATTGTCCTTCCCGGGGGAAAGGCGGCTCCTGAGGCTTCATCGGCACCTTTCGGCCCGAGCTCGGTGGAACGAAGAGACGTGGCTTTCCAAGGAGGAGCTGGGGCGCGCCCTGGGTCGGCAGGTGGATGATGAAGAGGCTCTGGCTGCTTTGAGGGCCCTGGCTCGATGCGGAGCCCTGGTCTTCGAGGAGCCGGCGGAGGCTGCGATCGGAGGGGTCGGCGCCGGCGCTGCCGGGGACCCGGTTGGCTTCTCCCTCAATCTCAGGAGACAACCCCTGAGGCTGGAGGCGCTGAACCGGCTTCGCGCCATCCAGGTGGGCCAGGTCGAGGCAGTCCAGTCGTACGCGAAAGGGCGAGCGTGTCGACGGCGGGCCCTCCTGGCATACTTCGGGGAAGAGAACAAAGGCGGATCCTGCGGGAAATGTGACCGATGCCGGAAAGGGTCCGGAAAGACCTTCTTCCGCGGGGTCTGGCCTCCTGCGGGCCTTTTTGGGAAGACCACCACAGACTAGTTTCACAGGATGAAAGCGGATGCCTCGGTGGGGCCCATTTTCCCCCACCCGTCGTTTGGCGGACGGATCATGGATCGCTACCTGACCGAAGAACACAAGGAGTTTCAGGAAGAGATACGGCACTTTGCCGAAACGGAGATCAGGCCGGTCGCCGGTGAGTTGGACGAACGCTCCGAGTTTCCTTGGGAGAACGTTCGCACCATGGCTCAAAAGGGGTGGCTGGGGATCCCCATTCCTCAGGAATACGGAGGTATGGGGAAGGACTATCTGAGCTACACTTTGGCAGTGGAGGAGTTGGCACGGGTGGACGCGAGCCACTCCATCACCCTATCTGCCCACACGACATTGGGCACGTCCCCCATTCTCTACTTCGGGACGGACGAACAGAAGAAGAAGTGGATCCCCTTTCTGGCCCAGGGGAGGGTTCTGGGGGGATTCGGGCTCACCGAACCCGGGGCCGGCTCCGATGCATCCGGGACCCGGACTAGGGCCGTTCGGGAGGATGGCGGTTGGCGCATCAACGGCTCCAAGATCTTCATCACCCACGCAGGAGTGGGAGAGGTCTTTGTGGTGACCGCGGTGACCGATCCCGAAAAGGGGTCGAAGGGCATCACCAATTTCATCGTGTGTAAGCCCACGGTGGATCTGGATCGGATCGAAGCCTTAGGGGTAGGTCATGCTCCAGAACTCGACTTCACAGCCGGGGTTCGAGCGGGAAAAAAAGAGGACAAATTAGGCTGGCGGGCTTCCGACACACGGGAGCTCATTCTGGAAGATGCCTTCGTTCCAGAGGAGAACCGGCTTGGAAGAGAAGGTCGGGGCTTCATCAACTTCATGAAGACCCTGGATGCAGGCCGGGTGGGGGTAGCAGCCCTCTCCCTGGGTTTGGCGGAAGGCGCGCACTACGAAGCGCTCAAATACACGCAGGAACGAGAGCAGTTTGGACGTAAGATCTGGGACTTCCAGGCCGTCCAGTTCCGCCTGGCCGATCTCGCGACCGAGATCCAGGCGGGTAAGCACCTGACCTATCACGCGGCGTGGCTGCAAGATCAGGGTCGTCCCTTCGGGAAAGAGGCCGCCATGGCGAAGCTCTTTTGTTCTGAGCTTTGCATGCGGGTCACGACCCAGGCCGTTCAGCTCCTCGGGGGTGTGGGGTACACCCAGGATTACCCCGTGGAGCGAATGATGCGCGATGCCAAAGTCTGCGAGATTGGGGAAGGGACCAGTGAAATCCAGAGAATCGTGATCGGTCGGCATCTCGTGCGGGAGGCCTTTGGGACCTAGGGCTCCGGACGGGATGTGATCGCGTCCCGCGATTCGACAACAGGGTTTGAGCGAGCTCAGTGCTTCAGGGGCTCTCCAGGATGGTCGAGATCCGTCAGGCCGGTCGAATCGACCGTGTCCCGGCGGATACGGGATCCTTGGGGTGCATTGGAGTGAGGGGGCTTCGCCCAGAAGGAGCTTTCAGGACTTGAAAAGAGAGATTCTGGTTAGTGCCTCCCCCCAGGAGTCATGGGTGGCACTTTTAGAGGACGACCGTCTGGTGGAGTTGATGTACGACCGGCCAGACCAGGGTCGGCTTGTTGGGGACATCTTCCTGGGAAAGGTGGAGGCTGTCCTACCCGGGATTCAGGCCGCCTTCGTCAACATCGGAACCGACAAAGCCGGTTTCCTTCACGCTTCGGACCTCGACTACGAAGACGAGGACGATGAGAATGGGGACGACGGGGGCCGTCGAAAGAGCCGGAAGGAAGTCCCTATCCAGGACGCGATCCGGCAGGGTCAGGATGTTCTGGTTCAGGTCACCAAAGAGCCCATAAGCACCAAGGGCCCTCGCCTGACCACTCAGATCTCCATGCCGGGGCGCTTCCTGGTCTACATGCCCGGATCCTCCCACGTGGGGGTGAGTCGGAAGATCGAGGAGCGGGGTGAGCGGGCCCGGTTGCGGAAGCTTGCCAAGGAGATCGTCCCCCCGGGCAGCGGAGGGGTCATTGTCCGGACGGTGGGGGAGGAGCTGAACCGGAACACCTTCGAAGGGGAGTTCAAACGGCTCCATCAGGCCTGGAAGGATATCCAGAAGAGGGCTGAAACGGCGGAAGCGCCCGCCCTGGTTCATGGTGAGGCGAAGCTCATCAGTGGAGTGATTCGGGACCTCTTCAGCGATAAGTTCGATTCTCTCACCGTCGATAACCCGGAGATCCATGCCGAGATCACCCGGTACGTGAAACACGTAGATCCGGATCTCCTCGGCCGTCTCCACCTCTATTCCGATCCACTTCCTCTTTTCGATAAGTATGGGATCGAGGAGGAGATCTATCAGGCTTTTCAGAATAAGGTGATCTTGCCGTCCGGCGGCCATATCGTCGTCGAGCCCACCGAAGCTCTGGTTTCCATCGACGTAAACACGGGTCGGTTTACGGGGAAGAAGAAAAAGGACCCGGAACACACCATCCTCAAGACGAATCTGGATGCGGCCCGGGAAATCGCTAAACAACTGCGACTAAGGGACATCGGCGGAATTGTGGTCTGCGACTTCATCGACATGGAATCCCAAAAGAACCGGGACCGGGTCCTCCATGAGCTTCGCAGTCACCTGGGCCGGGACAGGGCGAGGACCAAAGCATTCGAGGTGTCGGATCTGGGGTTGGTGGAGATGACCCGTCAGCGTGTCCGGCCCTCCCTTTTCCAGGCGCTGACTGAGACCTGCTCCCATTGTGGTGGGGCGGGGAGGGTGTACTCCCCGGCCACGGTGGTCCGAAGGGTGGAGCGGAGCCTCAATCGAGTTGCGGCGGAGGGGAAAGAGAAACGGATCGTGGTTCGCCTTCATCCCGAGGTTGCCCTGCAAATCCTGGAGCAGGAGGCTGATTTCCTGCCGGGGATCCAGCGACGGACCAGGATGAGGATTCAACTCCTGGATGACCCCCTCATGCGGCAGGACGAATATCGGGTTCTTGCAGGCCCTGCGGAGACGGACGTGACGGATCGGTACGTGACCGGGTGAGGCCGACGGCAAGTCTGGGCCTTCATGGGGTTGACCAAGGCCGCCGCTTCCATAGTTTTCATAGGCTATACGGTTGGCACAGAATTCTGACTTGAGGGTCATATGTACGCGGTATTCCGAACGGGCGGAAAACAGTTTCGGGCAGAGCCCGGGAAGAAGATACGGGTTCCGAGCATGGAGGTGGAGCCCGGTGACTCCGTCACCTTCGAGGATGTTCTCCTGGCGTCCGACGGAAAAGATGTCCAGGTCGGTTTGCCCATGGTGGAGGGGGCCAAGGTAAAGGCCGAGGTCGTGCGTCATGGGCGGGACAAGAAGATCATCGTCTTCAAGAGGAAGCGACGGAAGGGGTACCGCCGGAAGCAGGGCCACCGTCAGGGATTCACAGAGATTCGGGTTGACGAAATCCTCGTCTGATCCCCGCCGGCATCATGTCGGGCGGCAATACTGGGGGCAACGATGGCACATAAGAAGGGCGTAGGCTCGAGCCGCAACGGTCGAGACAGCAACGCAAAGCGTCTCGGGGTGAAGCGTTACGGCGGCGAGCAGATCCGGGCCGGCGGAATCATCGTTCGGCAGCGGGGCACAAAATTCCACCCTGGCCGGAATGTCGGACGGGGCGGCGACGACACCCTCTTTGCCATGTCCGACGGCGTCGTGACCTTCGAAAGACGGGCCAGTCGTCAACTGGTCTCGGTCTATCCCGTAGAGTAACCCTCTCTTTTCGCCTATCGGGTCCGACCCTGCTCCACGGCAGGGCGGACCTTTTTTGCGTCGGCGTCGGTAGGATCTTTCTAACCAAACCGGCACTGCGCAGGCCATCACGGGCACAGCTCTTCCCGAACCGCATCTTCTTTTTGCTTTGGGTCCCGTATGGGGAAGAGCTCGAGTTTGGAGTGTGATTGAATGAATGAAGGAAATAGAGCAGAGGGACGTCGGCTGGAAATCCCTCGGCGGGTTCCGGGTCTTCCGCTCCGGCTCACCCTCCTTGGGGGGGCGGGTCTAGCAGCCGCCATCTCCCTTCTCGGACCAACCCAAGAGCCGAAAGAGATCTCCCTGGCTCCTCTTGTGGCTGATCTCGCCCCCACTCTTTTCCTCCCTGTGTCCATGAATGAGAGGGTGGACAGGTGGCTGGAAAGGTACCTCACCGACCAACGACCGGCTTTCGAGAAGTACCTCGCGAGGCAAGGTCTGTATTCGGGGATGATCAAAGATGGCCTGCGGGCACGGGGCATGCCGGAGGATCTTGTCTATCTGGCTGCCATCGAGTCCGGTTATTCTCCCGGCGCCACGTCGAGGGTCTCGGCCAGTGGGATGTGGCAGTTCATGAGCCCTACGGCCCAGGAGTTCGGCCTTCGGATCGATGAGTATGTCGACGAACGTCGGGATCCGGTTCGGGCGACCGACGCGGCATTGGACTACCTCCAGTACCTTTACCGGCAGTTCGGGTCCTGGTACCTGGCGGCGGCGGCCTACAATGCCGGCCCTGGACGGGTTTCCCGTGCATTGAGTGCTCATTCCGGGGATGACGCAGGGGAAAAGGAACTTTACTGGGAGATCGTTGAAGACCTTCCTAGGGAGACCCGAGCCTATGTGCCAAAGATGCTGGCTCTGATCGTCCTGAGTCATGCGGCGAAGGACTACGGGTTCGATGTGAAGCGATCCAATCCGGTCGAGTACGACCGGGTTTGGGCCCCGGGAGGGACCACGCTCCGATGGGTGGCAAGTGTGGTGAAGGCTCCGTTATCAAAGCTGCGAGAGCTCAACCCCCATCTCATTAGGGGAGTCACTCCTCCTGACGGTCTGTACCCGGTAAGGGTGCCCCCGGGGACGGCGCCCATGGTGGTGGCCTCCAGGGGTGGCAGGTGGCGCACCTTCTCCGTGGACGACTAAGGGCGATCCAGGCCCAGGCTCTCCTGCCCCGGCTCCTAGGCCCGGTCTCTTAGGCCCCGGCCCCTCGAGCCTTTCCGTTATGTCAGCCCCGTCCGGGCGCCTCGGGCAACCTCCAAGAACCTCTTGCTTCCTTCCGGATCATGGTCCTGCGTGAGAAGGCTCACGACGACCAGAACAGGGATGTGCACCAGGAGGCCCAGGATCCCCTCGTGGAGGTCCAGAGGGCGAAGATCCCCCTGAAAGAAGAAGAAGAGAGTCACTGCGGATCCGGCCAATAATCCGCTCATGATTCCAGGGGTGGTGGCCCGTTTCCAGTAGAGTGCCGAAATAAGGGGTGGGGTGAACTGAGCGATGATCCCATAGGAGCTGAGGAGGAGAACGACCAGGGACACCCCCTCGTACAGGGCGAAGAAGTACGCAATGGCGCCAATGGCCAGGACAAGCCACCGCATCAAGAGGCGTTGCTGCCGGTCATCCAGCGTTCGGAAGGGACGGATGCCGTCCTCCACGGCCACGGAAGCGCCAGCATGAAGAAGGGCGTCCCCGGTGGACATGGATGCCGACAGAGCCCCGGCGCAGAACAGGCCCACAACAATGCCCGGTAGGTCGGTGCGGAGGATCAGGAAGGGAAGGATGAAGTCGGGCTCACCCGGTGACTCGGGGAAGAGGACTCCGGCAAATCCGATAAGGAACACGGGGATCAGGAACAGCTGAAAGGTGGGAAAGAGGACCACGGTCCGCCGGATCGTGTTGTCGTCCTTGGCGGCGAAGGCCTTCATGAAGAGGTGGGGCCACATGGAGACCCCGATGGCGCTGACCAGGATGGCGGTGGAATAACCCCCCCAGCTCCACGGCTCACCCGTGGCGGTGAGCCCCGGGGATGTCAGGAGCTCCGGGCGCTGGGCGGCGATCTCCTGGAACATGGCCCCGACCCCCCCATACAGGCGCATGGGAAGGTAGAGCCCAAGAGTCCATGCGATCACCAGCATGAAAATCCCCTGGAAGGTGTTGGTCCATCCAACCGCAGCCACTCCCGACGAGAGCACGTAGACGATGACGATTCCGTAGGCCAGGCCCGCACCCAACCAGAGGGGGATGTTCCCATCGGTGACGGCTTCGATGACGATGCCGGCCCCACGCATCTGAAGGGTGATGTACGGGACAAAGGCCAGGACCGTCAGGGCGGCCATGAGTGCCGTCAGGGGTCTGGAAGGAAACCGTCCCACCAGGAGTTGGGCTTGGGTGACGTAGCCATACTTCCGTCCCACTCGGGCTGCCCTGGGCCCCACCCAGTACCAGGGCGCCATCCCCAGGACGCCGTAGGAGAGGATGTAGAAGGCCGCCGCGCCCCTGGAGTAAGCCCACCCCGGCCCACCCAGGAAGGCGAAGGCCGAGAACATGGTGGCTCCGAAGATGAAGTACATCAGGAGGAGGCCAAAGGCCCGGTCTCCCGCCACGTATCCCGTGACGCTCTTCGAGGCTTTCCTGCCGGCCCGAAGGCCGATCCCCAGGGTAATGGCAAGATATAGGGCGATGATGACGGTAATGAGATGCCAGCGCGCCATTAGTCGTCCGCTCCCCGGTCTTGTCCCTCAACGCTGTCAACGAGGATAAGAACCAAGAAGGAACAGAAGACCCAAAGGGCGATCCAGAACATGGAGAAGGGAAGTCCCAGGACCAGGGGGTGGATCCGGTTGAAGAGAATCATCCCCGGCCATGTAACGGCCAAGACAAACAATAGGAAGAAGAGGGCGGCACCCCATCGGACCCGGCGGGCGTTCACAAACCGATCCTTGGTTGGTGGTCCGACACGCACCCGCCAAGGAAGATCCCCGCAAACTGATCGGCTAGAAGGTTCAGAGGAAGGTCCTGCCCGGGGCGATACCACTGATCCACCCAGTTCAGCATCCCGAAAAGGCCGAATGTGGCCGCCCTGAGTTCCCCCAAACTCCTGTCCGGGGAAAGCTCCTGGAAGGTTCGGATCACAACCCGGGCGTACTCTCGCATGAGCCCCCGGATCTCATCACCGAGGGGCCCTGACAACGCCTCCCATTCCCGGACCAGAACCCTCATCTCCTTTCCATTATTTTCGAGGTGGGCCAAATGGGCTCGAACAATGGCTCGGAGGCGAATCGCCGGGTCTTCGATTCCGACGACATCTTCACGAATCCGATCCAGGAGGGAAGAGAGGCAGCTTTCCAGAATGAGGCGCAAAAGATCCTCTTTGCTCTGGAAATAATAATAGAGCCCGGCGGGGCTCACGTTCGTGGCCGCGGCTACGTCACGAACGCTGGCGTTGTGGTATCCTTTCTTGGCGAAGATCCCGCACGCGCTGTCCAGGATCAGCAGGAGCTTCTGGTCGAATTTTTTTCTCCGGCCCAAAGGGCGACCCCTTTCCGGCAGGGAACTCTTGCACGATACTGTCAGAATCGATCGAGCGTTCGAGCGGAAAACTACCGGCGGGTGGGAGGGGGGGCAAGGAAGGGTGAAATTCCGGTACACCCCTTGCAAACCAAGGGGTCTGCCCGTTGAAGACTCCCAAAGGGATCTGGAGCCAGTGCCGATTTCCTCTGCGCTTTCACATAGTCTCAGCATCCTGGGGTGGTGTGTCATATCCACACTCTCGGTGTCCGGCTGCCTGGACGCCGGGTCCGGTCCGCTGACCGTGGCCGCCGCGCCGGAAAACCACGCCTCCGTCCTTTTCTCCGGCGAACTCGCTACCGTTCCACGTCTTCTGTCCGACCACGGATTGGCCCTCGAAGGGGTTGCTGAGGTCGAGGCATGGTGGGATTCCTGGAAGCTGGATGACTCGGAAGGGGCTCACCTTCGGACCCAGATCTACCCCTCGGCGGCTCAGCGCCTTTTCCCGGTTATGGGCTTGGCCGGCCTTCAGGATGCCATGGACCAGAATGCCTTGGGCCTGGACGCGGCGGGGGCTGTGGGAGCCATTGTCGACTCGGAGGCCATGTCCCATGCTTTGGATCGGGCCAGGGGATTTCATTCGGAGGCCTGGTCGGCTCTGGAACGGGGTGAGGGGGAGAGCGCCCTGACGCTCGTCCTTCGGACTGCCGATGCCCTCTGGGAAGTGAGTCCCGAGCAGGTGGCGACAGAGCTGATTGAACGCGCCACAGATGCCATGGGAAGAAAACCCGAGTCCGCTTCGTATTCCGAGGAAGAGTTGATCCGGATTCGGCGATTGATGTCTGGCGCTTCGGAGGCCCTCGAACAGGGGGACTATCCGCGAGCGATTCGCCGGGCGTACTATGCATGTCAGCTCCTGGGAGCAGATCCCTCCTGAGGCCTTGCCGCCGGCCACCGGACGAACCGCTCTCGGAGCCATCCGGGGAGCGGATTTTTCTTTCTTGTGCGGGGTAGTCTTGGATTCCGACCCCTTTGAAGAGGATGGAAGATGTCCGGTCGCCACCTTGTGTTCGTCGCACTCAACCTCATTTTAGGGTTGAGCTTCGTCCCGGAGCCGACTTTTGGGCAGCGGTTCGGTGACGTCTTCCGGGTCCCGATCCATGGGGATATCGAGTTGGGCCTCGCCCCCTTTGTGGAGCGAAGCCTCGAGGAGGCGCGTGCCATCGGGGCAAAGGCGCTCATTCTGGATATCGAGACCCCCGGGGGCCGAGTGGACGCCGCCCAACGCATCGCAAACGCCATCGAGGACGCTGAGATCCCCGTCTATGCCTTCGTCAATCGGCACGCCTATTCGGCTGGGGCCCTCATCGCCCTGGCGGCCGACCGGATCTACATGCGGCCTGGCTCGGTCATTGGGGCGGCCACCCCCATTGTGGGGACCGGCGAGAAAGCTCCCGAAAAGATCGTATCGGCCATGCGGAGCCAGATGCGGGCTCTGGCCGAGAACCGGGGCCTTGATCCGGCCGTTGCCGAGGCCATGGTGGACGAGGATATCGAGATCGAAGGGGTTGTGGAGGCCGGAAAGCTACTCACCCTCACTACCTCGGAGGCGGTTGGTCTTGGATATGCCGAGGAGGTGGAGGACTGGGATGCTCTCCTGGCCGATATCGACCTGGCCGGCGCCACGGTAAGAGAGATGGATGTGAATTGGGCCGAACGAATCGTCCGGTTCCTCTCCAACCCCATCGTGGCCCCCTTCCTTCTCTCCTTGGGCTTCCTTGGGCTCATTGCGGAGATCAAATCCCCCGGCCTGGGCCTGGCCGGGTTCGCGGGCCTCCTTTCGTTGGCTCTCTTCTTCGGGTCTCATCTGATTCTGGGGCTGGCGGGGATGGAGGACCTTCTTCTCTTCGGTGCGGGAGTGGTGCTCATCGGCGTTGAAGTGTTTATTCTTCCGGGATTCGGCCTTTTTGGGGTATTGGGTGGGGTCGGCGTTCTGGGAGGGATCTATATGAGCATGATCGGGGGCTTTCCCACACTTCCGGACTTTGCGCAGGCTGGCGCCGTGCTTTCCACCTCACTTCTCATTATTCTCATCACTTCATGGGCCCTTTTGCGGCATCTGCCCCATAGCAGTCGTCTGGCCAGGAGCGGTGTCTTTCTCCTCCATCGGGAGGAGAGGGAGGAGGGTTGGGCCTCGGCGTCCCGTCGGCCTGATCTGCTTGGCAGGGAAGGGATCGCCATGACGGACCTCCGGCCCTCGGGCACCGTTCTCATCGGGGAGGAGAGAGTGGATGCGGTGTCGGAGTCCGAGTGGATCGAAGACGGAACGGATGTACGGGTAGTGACGTCGGAAGGGTATCGCCTGGTAGTCCGGCCTATCCGGCCCTTGGAGCTGGAGAAGCCCAATGACCAGCCGGAGAAGCCCAAAGACCAGCCGGAGAAGCCCAAAGACTAGCCGGAGAAGCGCAAGGACTAGAGAGATCCTGCTGGCTGCAACCTGTCCTGAGATCCGCCTGGCGCGGGTCCTTATCAATGGAGGTTTGGCTAAATGCCCCCTGAACAGATGTTGGGTCTAACGACCATTTTTCTCGTGGCCGCCGTTGTTTTCATTTCGATGCTTGCCTGGGCCATACCGGTGCGGCTCTGGGTCGAGGCCATCTCAGCCGGGGTCAGGGTCGGGATCGGGTATCTGGTGGGGATGCGGCTCCGAAAGGTGAGCCCGCCGGCCGTCGTTCGGCCCCTCATTTGGGCCAACAAAGCCGGTCTGGACCTCCACATCAACGACCTGGAAGCCCATTACCTTGCCGGAGGGTCGGTGGACAGGGTGGTTCGGGCCCTCATCAGCGCGGACAAGGCCAACATCGAGCTGTCCTTCCGCCAGGCCGCGGCCATCGACCTCGCCGGCCGGGACGTCCTGGAAGCCGTTCAGATGTCAGTGAATCCCAAGGTCCTCAACACCCCCCGGGTGGCGGCTATGGCGAAGGACGGGATCCAGCTCATCGCAATCGCCAGGGTGACGGTCCGGGCTAACATCAACCGGCTGGTGGGGGGGGCAGGAGAGGAGACCATTCTGGCCCGGGTCGGGGAGGGGATCGTTTCCACCATCGGCTCTTCCGCCTCCCACAAAGCCGTGCTGGAGAACCCGGACAACATTTCCAAGACCGTGCTTGCCAAGGGGCTGGATTCGGGCACGGCCTTCGAGATCCTCTCCATCGACATCGCCGACGTGGACGTGGGCAAGAACATCGGGGCGGAACTCCAGACCGACCAGGCCGAGGCCGACAAGCGGGTGGCCCAGGCCCGGGCCGAGGAGCGGCGGGCCATGGCCGTCGCCCTGGAGCAGGAGATGAAGGCCCAGGTGGTGGAGATGCGGGCCCGGGTGGTGGAAGCTGAAGCCCAGGTGCCTTTGGCTATTGCCGAGGCTTTCAGGGAGGGGAATCTCGGTGTGATGGATTACATGAAGTACAAAAATATCGAGTCCGATACGTCCATGCGGGATGCCATCGCCGGGGAGGGGAAGGATTCACAGCCGGCAGGGCCAAGGGAATAGCCCGTGGATGAGGGTCTTTTCTTTTGGCTGATCATCATCGCTGTGGCGGTCCTCCAGGGGATCGGCCGGAAGAAAAAGAAGCCCGGGCAGCCGGGCCAGAAGCCGCCAGGCCCGACCGCTCCCCGGCCGGGTCAGCCCAGGGATCATGGACGGGTCACGGCCTCCTCCCGTCCACCCATGGCACCTCCTCGGCCAGGGCAGGACGAGGAGGCGTCCGGATCCTCCGAGGGCATGATACCGGGAGATGTTTGGGCGGAGATCCTGGGCTTGGCTCGGGGAGAGACCCGGCAGGATGACCCAGAGATCCCGCCTTCGTCGGAGGAAAGGCCAGCGGCCTCAGCGGCCCGTCGGGAGGAACCGCCGCCCCTCGAAGAGAGGCCCTTTCCAAAGTCTCACGGGGCCGACGCTGTCCCCCATCAGTCCAAACCGGCTGATTTCAGGTCCCGTATCGCCGCCTCGAGTACTCCCCTTGAGGTGGAGCGAGGAGACACCCGGGACATCAGGACCATGCTTTTCGGGAGCGGGTCCCCGGCAGAACTCCGGAAGGCCTTCATTTTGAAGGAGGTGCTGGATCCCCCTCCAAGTCTGAGGAAGAAGTAGTCGGCAGCTACCCGGGGAGATATAGGTGGACCACGGTATAGCCGTCTTTCTCGGCCTGTAGCTGAACCGTCTCGGTTTCCCGGCCCAGGTGGGTGGCCAAGATGTGTAGGGTGGTGTCCAGAGGTACCCCGCAGGCAGAATAACGACCGGTGGCATCGGATGTGGCCTGGAGACCGTGCCGGCGTTCCACAAAGGAGCCGGCACCTCTTTGTTCGAAAATGCTCCAGGTAACGGTCACCGTAGCGCCCTCTACCGGGACTTCGGTGTCCCTCTCTCGCACGTAGCCGATCACCACCGCGGTTCTAACCTCCAGCTCCTCCGGCGTGCATGTCGAGGCGAGGACCGCCGCTGAGGACGGAATGGCCAATACCAGAGTGGTGAACTCTCCGGGCGTGATCTCCACTTCCACTCCGGCCGAGAATACGCCCAGCGAGTCCAGTCTAGGGTGGGAAAAGGCCGCTCTGAAGACACCCTCAGGGAGGTCCGGAAAAAGGAAGTTCCCGCCGGCATCCGTTTCAGCGAAATACTGAGTTCCCGAGAGGAATACGGTGGCTCCGGCCAACGGGGCCTGCCGGGTGCTATCCCAGACCTGGCCCTCCAGAACACCTTTGGGCACGTCGGAAGACTCTGTCCGATCCAGGGAGGTGAACCGGGTGATCCCCCCTCCTACTTCTTTGATGCCCACCAGCCGGATCCCTGCGGTCTTCTGCATGAGGGCCATGGACATGTCCGTGCCGACCAACGGCATTTGAATCCACCATTTCCGGATAACCCACGCCCCGGATGGGAGGTTCTCGAACTCGACCCGTCCCTTTGCTACGCCGCGGGCTTCCTCCCAGGGGGCCCAGGTATACATGTACTCCAGAACCCGAAGCCTCGCGGTCTCCGCCTCCAGCCAGAGGGTCCCGGAGATATCCGGGATCCTACCGAGCCTGACAGGCTCGAAGGCCAGCCCCACCTCATACGGCCGATCAGAATCCAGACTTAGGCGGAGGCAATGGGTGTCCAGGAATTGGTCGGACAGGAGGACCGAAGCATCGGGCCCGAAGTAGTCATATGCACCATTTCCGCTGGGACGGACAAAGCCTCCGGTCATGAGATCGTCGGCCGGAAGGCTACGGATGGGGGCTCCGGTGACGCCGGAGATGACCTGCCTTGTCTCCGATCGCACCGTCCGGCCATGGACATCCAACTCCCTCTCGTACCGGGTCACCTGGAATCGATAGGACCCTTCCCGCTCCGTCCAGTTCTGAACGGTGAGTGCCTTGCGGGCCTCCTCCCAGACAGCGGCCAGCTGCAACCCTTCTCCAGGTCGAACCACGCATTGTTGCTCTCCTTCGACCCGGATCTCCTCCAGCACGATGGCGGCTTGGGCCGTCTCGAGCCGAATACCGAACTGCTGGGCTTGCTCCAGCGGAAAGGGAGCGGATGTGATGGTTTCATAACCGATCCGCTCGGCCCGGAGGGTGAAGGTTCCGGGCCCCGGGGCCTGGATTACGAAGCGGCCGGCTTGGTTGGTGAGATACCCGCCCGCCTCTTCCCCCGCCTCATCCATGAGGAGGACCAGCGCACCCTCGACCGGTGCACCGGTGCTCGCATCCAGGAGCTGCCCCAGAACGCTCTGTGCCGCCACCGGTTGCGAAAAACCGGCCAGGAGGGTGGCGGAAAAGAGGGTGGAGGCCACGGCGGCCACCACCCTCCCGAACCGCGGGCTACATCTGGCCCGTGGCCATCTTCCGCAAGACGGTGTGGAGGATTCCACCATTTTGGTAGTACTCGATCTCCACCCTGGAGTCCAGGC
>JBDRDQ010000014.1:0-10608 GCA_043820695.1 Gemmatimonadota bacterium
ACACTATCGGCAGTAATGGTCCCTCCCCACCCTCGAACAATCCCGTACACGACGGCAAGGCCGAGGCCCGTACCCTTTCCTACCGGTTTCGTGGTAAAGAAGGGTTGGAAAATCCGATCGAGGTCCTCCGGCCGGATGCCCAACCCATTGTCGGTCACATCCACGACCAGATGAGGGCCGTCCAGGCGGGCCGCGATGCCCACGGCTCCGCCCTTCTTCAACGAGTCCACGGAGTTGTTCACCAGGTTGGCCAAAACCTGCTCCAGCTCGTTCGCGTCCAGCCATGCAGGGGGGAGGTCAGGCTCGATCTCGAGGTGGAGGGTAGCGTTGTTGGCCCGCGCCCGCCGCTCGAGAAGGAGACCTATCTCCCTCAATACCGGCTCTACGATGGTGGGCTGAAGGACCGTCTCAGTCTTGCGCCCGAACTGCAGCATCTTGGCCGTGATCTCCCCACAACGGGCCACCTGGCGCCGGCAGCGGGCAATCGAGTCACTTAGAGTCTGCTGCGCGGTGGAGGGAAGCTCCAGATCGGAGATCTCATCCGAGAGGTTGGTCTGCTCGGCGCTGATGATAGCCAACGGATTGTTGATTTCGTGGGCAAGCCCGGTAGCCATCTCACCCAGGGACGCCAGCTTGGCCGATCGAAGGAGGTCCCCATACATGAGGTCCCGCTCCTGGTCCGCCCGCTCGACCCGGCGAACCAGCCGAGAGGTGATGATCACCGTGGCTGCCCCGACCAGAAGGAGGGCCAGGGCGGCGATCAGAGCGCCCTCCACCGCCGCCCGCCTCACCGGCGCCAGGATCTCCTCCTCCGGCTGCTGAACCACCAGCAGCCATTGGTCGTTGTTGATCCCCGCGGTGACCTGCCGCATGGTTTGGCCGTTGGACGTTTCCCGCTGGTCCCTGATGCCCTGGTGGGCCACGGGGTTCAACAGGGACGACTGCTCCAGCACCTCCCCGTCCCGGAAGGGGGTCTGGTACAGCCCCTCCCTATTGACGACAAAAACGTCCCCCTCCCTTCCGACCTCCAAGGACCGTACCAGCGTAGAGAGGCTCCTGCTGTCCAGGGTCGCTCGAAGGACCCACCAGCCCTCCGGGGAGGACTGGCGCACCGCTATGACACTGTGTGGAAGCTGCCGGTACCCCAGGAATACGTCGCTCACGATGGAGCCCTGAGTCCTGACGGCCTGGAACCATTCCGCGCCCGAATAGTCCCGATCCATGAGGTCGAAAGGTCCAACGTAGGCAAGGTGCCGACCGCTCTCGTGTATGACGCCCAGGTCCACGAACCCACCCCCATAGACCTCCGAAACGGCATCGAATACCCGGCGCAGGGTTGCCGGGTCTCGCAGCTCTTCCACCGAGTTGGTCCGGGCAATCATCTCAAGAGTGTGGAGCTGTTCCGACAGGTACACGTCGATGGCCGTTGCATGGGCCCGGGCCATGGTGCGATGGAGGGAGAGGGTCTGCTCCATCGCCAGATTCCGAAAGACGAACCAGGCGCCGCTACCCACGAGAAGGAAGGGAACCGCGGAGACAAAGAGTAGCGCCGCGATGATGCGCCACCGAAGCCACCGGCTGGGCCTCTCCACCGGGGAACCGCTCCCCTGCCAGGGAAACCTTACCATTCCCTCTCCCCCTTGGAGGGGGAAACCTCGGACATGCGCCAGGTCCCCCTCATAGTTTAAAGATGATCCGGAACATGACTGCGTTCTCCCACTTCGTCTTCCGATACCTTCGAGCGGGATCCGACTGGGCGGTGAACGCCCCTGAGATCAGCATGTTGTCATTGACCCCATCCCCGTCCCGGTCCGCGGATGGGGCCCAGAGGAAGACGTCGTTCAGCTGGAACCGGACCATCGGGTTCAGAGTCCAGTTCACGCCCACGGAGAACTCGTGCACCTCGTGGGCTCCATCGAGGACCGCGGCCGTGAGGGCATTCCCCTCCCCGGGCGCGGGTCCGGAATAGGTCGCGGGAAGATCCTGGGATCCCTTCGAGAATCCGGACACCTTGACCGACTCGAAAAGAGCCTCGTCTGACCAGGTGCGGGAGTAACGGGCCAGGAGCTCCCATGCCCCCCTTCCCCCTTCCCCAAAGAAATCCTCGGGGCGGGCCGTCCTCCATCCCCCGTCCTCCAGCCGTTTCGCCTCGCCGGTGAGGTAATAAGAGGCCCAGGTGGACCATGAGCGGACACCGCCCCCGACTTTCAACAGGGGCAGATGGGCGGTCCTGGTGCTCCCGACGGAAAAGTCGTGGAAGAGGGCCACATCGTCGTAGCGTACCTCCAACAGCTCGGAAGAAAACACCAGGGGCCCCCGCAGATAGTGGACCTCGGCCCCGAGGCGGCGCCGGGAGTCTATCTCAGCGGCTACCCGGTCGGTGACCCGCCCATCGGTGCCGAGCGTTTGGTCGGTCCGCCAGCGCCAGACCGCCGCTCCGAAGTTGGCCGAGCGATAACCCTCGGTTTCGAAACGGGGCGTGGCGACGCTCATCCGGCCCCAGGTCCCTCCAGCCACCAGGAAGAGCCCCTTGAGGTCGGAGTTGGGCGAGTTACGGAAAGGCTGGAGGAAGAGGCGGGCCGCCAGGTCCTTGTGATCGTCGATGTCCCCTGAGGTGACGTCCTGATCGGTGCCCACTCCGGTGAACACACCCAGGTCGTAGGTGACGGTCCCTTTCAGGAGCTCTCCCCACACCACCGCCCCTCGATCGAAATAGGGGTAGATGGGAGTGGCGGCTCCCCTCTCCACGAAGTTCACGTTGTTGTCCAAGGTCAGCCACGAAGAGCTGAACGGGGCTTTCATCTGTCCCCAGCGGAGGTGCAGGGCCGGATCGATCTGCCAGTCCACCCAGGCGTTCCGGATGTGGGCGTTCCCCGAGAGCTCGGGTTGGATCCTGAAGGTGAAGCGCTGATGGATCCGTCCCTGGAGGTCGATCCGAACCCGCCGGATGTCGATGTTCTGCACCGACCCCCGCTTCTCCGACTGGTACAGGCGGGTGTCCAGGTGGAGGTTCCCTCGAATGCGGAGCTGGAAGGATCCGTCCTCCGTCTCCAGAAAGAAATCGTCGTTATAGTACGCCTTGAGCGGAATCTGGGCCTGGCAGGGTCGGGCCGGCGCCAAGAGGACCATTCCCGGCACCAAGAGGACCATTCCCAGCACCCAGAGCGCCAGTCCGGACGTCGGCCACCCACTTCGCCACCCACCGCACCGGTTCCCTCGAATACCAACTCGCTTCCACATGGTCCCTTCCCCCTATTCCGGCATGGACAGGTTGGCGATCTCCCCAAGGAGATCTTCAGGCCGGAGAATCCCTACCAGATCTCCGTCTCGGAAAATGGCCAGATGGGAAAGGCCTCGTGAAACCAGCCAATACGCCGCCTCCATCAGGGGTGCATCCGCATCGAGGGTGGGCGGATTCAGAAGAACCTCCGTAAGAGGGATCCTACCTACCACCTTGGCCTGGGCCAGGAACATCCCGGTGAAGTAGGAGGAGTAAGGGGACTCTGCCAGGAAGGAGGGCACCGTCATCCGGATGATGTCCTCCGCCCGGAGGAGTCCCTTGAACCGGCCCTGCCGGTCGAAGGCCACCAGGGTCCGGCGTCCCCGGTCCGTATCGCCGGAGAGGAGTTCCCTTCGCTGAATCTCCTGAAAGGCCACCACCGCGTCCCGAATGGTCGACTCGACGTCGATCCGACGGTACAGGGACGCCGGAACCATGAGCTCTTCGAGCCCCTTTTCACGGAGAGGACGTTTCCCTCCCCGGACCAACTCCCTGATTCGAGTCCCCAGGAACTCCATCTCCACGGGCTTCTGGACGAAATCCACGACGCCCAGTTGAATTCCTGCTAGTGCGTGTTCGTACCGCCCATGCCCGGTAAGGATCAAAACGGGAAGGTCGGAGTCCACTCGCCGGATCTGCTCCAAGGTCGTGATCCCGTCCATCCCTCCCATCTTGAGGTCCAGAATCACGATGTTTGGTCGATCCGACGGGATCAACTCCAAGGCCCGCTCGCCGCTCTCCGCCTCACTTACATGGAACCCCTGCCGTCGGAGGGCTTGGCCGGCCGCATCCCGGAAGTCCTTCTCGTCGTCTACGAGCAGGAGCCGAATGCTCTCGGTTTCTTTCTGCATTTCAGTGCGCTCCTCTCTCTTAGTAGGCCGGCATGCCCTGGAAGCCCAGGAGCGGCCAGTAGACCATGCTCATGAACATCAGGACGAGGAAAGCCAGGATGAAACAGGGGATCCCGATGCGGAGGAAGTCCTTCGGCTCCAGGAACCCGCTTGCATAGACGATGGCATTGGGCGGCGTGCCGATGATGAGAAGATAGGCCATGGACGAGGCCGCAGAGGTGATGAGCCCCATGTAGGGCACCAGGGTCGTGCCCGCCCCGGCGATCCCCGCCATGTTGAGTGTGATCGGACCCACCGCTGCAGCCGCTGGGCCATCGGCCATCAGGTTGGTCATCCCCGCCGTCACCGCCCCTCCCACCGCCAGCAGGGCCTGCCCGCCGGTCAGCCCGAGGGAAGCCATCCCCTCCACGACCGAGCGGGCCATCCAGTACGCGGCTCCGGTCTGGTCCAGGACCTTCCCGAATATGATGGCCCCGGCGTAAAGCCACACCACCCCCCAGTCGACTTTGGTCTGGTAGTCACGCCAGTTCACCACCCCCAAGAGGAGGTAGGCCACCGCACCCGCCACCGCCAATACACCGATGCCGAGGCGGATCCCGGTGATACGGAGGAGGATGTTGCTCTCCGTGATCCAGCCCAGGAGCATGACCAGGAAGACAGCCACGGCGATGATCTGATTCCGATTCCAGGGCCCCATCCGGGCGATGTCCCGCTTCAGGGTGTCCAGAGCCGGGGACAGGTCACGGATCTTGGGCTTAAAGCGCCAGTTCAGCAGGGCCCAAACCACCGGTATCATCACCAACACGAAGGGGAGGCCATAGAGAATCCACTCCCCATATCCCACGGAGAAGCCGAACATGTCCTCCATGTAGGTGATCATGATCACGTTTCGGGCCCCGCCGGAAGGGGAACCGAACCCCCCGATGTTGCAGGCCATCGCTATCCCGATGACCAGCATCTTGGCCAACTCGGGATCCCGGGGAATGGAGTCGCTCAGGCTGTTGTTGTACAGGGCGATGGCGATGGGCAGGAACATGGCCGCCAACGCGTGATCGGAAATGAACCCGGCCGCCGGCGCGATCACCATGACCAGGATGGCCGTGACCCAGGCCAAGCTTGGCTTGGCCAATCTCCTGAAGAGGAGAAGGCAAATGCGCTTGTCCACCCCCGTCTTCACGAAAGCCACCGCGAACATGAGGCTGCCCATGATGAACCAGCAGGCATCGGACCAGAAGAGCTGAGCCACCTCCTCCCTGGTCACGACCCCGGTGAAGACCAGGATGAGCCCGATACAGAAGGCGACCCCGGGGAGGGGGATAGCTTCGGTCAGGAAGCAGGTGACCACGAAGGCGGCCATGGCCAGCGCCACCTTCAGATGCCAGGTCGAAAGGTCCGCCCTGACCTTCTGCCCGTCGCTCAAACCGCCGTATGCCAGATCCTGGTGCCGAAGAGTAAAGGCCCGGGTCATGAGATCCAGGAACTCCTGGTCGCCCATGGATCCCACCAGCCCCTGGTGAAGCTGGAAATGCGCAGGATCCACCGTGAGGCCCAATCGCTCCACCTGCCGCTGGCTCTGTCGCTCCACCGCCGGCCTGGCCAGGGCTCCCCGCCGCATGTTCTTCTCGAGAACCCGAGCGGTCAGGGCCTGCCACTGTTCGACCTCGTTGAACGGCCTGCCAAAAAGCTCCTGGGAAAAGAGGTCGAGAACCGCCGATTCCCCCACCGAGTACTCCACCGCCACATCCCGCATGCTGGAGGGAACGGGCATGACCAGGAGGAGGGTGAACAGGGCGACCGCAATGGATAGGGTCTTGTAGTTGACGTACTTGTCGTACCCACTGGGCTTTCCGGCGGGTGTATCAGCCATGGGTGAGGCTCTCCTCGTCGCCCTGAGCCCGGCTGCGGGGGGCCGTTCGAATGGCCTCCCGGACCCGAGCGAGGACGACGCGCTCAATAGTTGGTTTTTCGATGAAGTCCAGGGCCCCCAACTGCATGGCCTCCACGGCCAAGGGGACATCGGCATGCGTCGCCAGCATGATGACGGGGAAGGCAATGCCCCGGGTCTGGAGCCGGCGCTGGAGTTCGATTCCACTCATCCCCGGTAAGTGAACCTCGGAGATGAGGCAGAGGGGGGGTGCCTCCTCGATTCTCAGGAGAGCCTCTTCGGCGGTGGTGAACACCTCCACCTCCAACTGAAGCGTTCTCAGCAAGAACCGCAGGCTTTCACCAACGGATGGATCACCGTCCACCACATAGACGGGCTTTTCCAGCCGGCGCGGGTGATCCGCCAAAGATCCGGTGCCCATGGTGCCCTCGCCAAATCAGGGTGTTTCAACGGGTGGCCTTCGGGCTCGGCGGCCTGAGGGATCCCCAAAGAAAGCTCTTGTGTAGGGGCCCGGTTCGGAATCGTGGATTCTACCTATCCCGGCCCTGATCCGGCGGGCCGGAGGTTTCTTCCATCGGGACCTGCACCTCCGCCTCTGGCTTGGGCTTCCTCCGGCACCGATCTTGCGAGTGGATAGGAGGGATTCGTCTGGGGGTGTCATGAGGGTGGACCAGCCAACAGTGCGCCGTTCCGTGGAGGAGAGCCGTTTGGTGAGCCTCCTACCGGTAGCGATGCTCCGCACGGATACGACGGGGCTCTGTGTGGAGCTCAATCCCGCGGCCTGTCAGCTTCTGGCCCTCCCCCGGGACCGGGCCCTCGGGCTCGGGTGGCTGGAAGGCCTGGAGGAAGGGCCCCGAAGGGAACTCCGGGATCGGATGGAGCGCTCCTCCCCGGGGAATCCTCCATTCGCGGTGGAGCTCCTCCTCGGCCAGCCTGACGGAGGAAAGACGGCCCTGTCATGTCATGTCTTGCCCATGGCGGGCGACGACGAGGTGACCGGCCATTGGGTGGTGCTCCTGGATGTTACCGAGCGGCAAGAGACCGAGCGCGTCCTTCGCCGTACGGCCCAGGAGCTGGAAGAAAGGGTCCGGGAGCTCAACTGCCTCTTCGAGGTCTCCCGGGCCGTGGAGCGCTCGGCCGGAGACCTGTCAGCCATTCTCCGGGAAACCGTCTCCATCCTCCCCCGGTCCCTCCGATTCTCCCAGGCGGCGTGGGCACGAATCACCTTGGAGGGGAAGAGCTACCAAAGCCCAGGGTACGGAGAGACTCCATGGCTCATGGAAGCGCCGGTGATGGTGCATGGGGAACAGGCGGGAGTGATTCAGGTCGGCTACCGGAAGGGCACGCAACCACCGCACCTGGATTCCTTCTCCCCTGAGGAGCGCACGCTTCTGGAAGCGGTGGCTCAGCGGCTGGGGAGGACCGCGGAGAGGGTAACGGGCCGGCGACTCCTCCAGGAGCGTGAGGAGGAGACGCGCCAACGTCTGACCCACCTCACCCGGGTCAGCACAATGGGTGAAATGGCTTCCAGCATTGCCCACGAGGTGAACCAACCCCTGACCGCCGTCGCCACCTATGCCCAGGCATGCCGGCGCATGGTGGAAAACGGCCAAGCAGGGCTCCCCGAGGTCCAGCATATCCTCACGCGCATCAGTGAAGAGGCATTGAGGGCCGGGGGAATCATCCATCGATTGAAGGACATGGTCCGCCGGCAGGAGAGCCGGTGGACCGAGTGCGATGTGAACGCCCTGATCCGGGACGTGGAGCAACTGGCACTCATGGATGCCCGCCTTGAGAACGTCAACCTCATCTTCCAGCTGGCCCCCGAACTTCCTCCCGTCCTTGCGGATGGAATCCAGATCCAGCAAGTCATCCTCAACCTAGTCCGGAACGGGATCGACGCCGTGGAGGGGGTAGGGGCTGGACTCAGGGAGGTGGTGGTCCAGACCGAGATGGACGGACGCCGGTGGATCCGGGTGGCCGTCGAGGACAACGGGTGCGGGCTTCCCCCCAACGCAGTGGAGAACCTCTTCCAACCATTCTTCACCACCAAGAAGGAGGGAATGGGAATGGGCCTTTCCATCAGTCGGTCCATCATTTCGGCCCACCGCGGGCGAATTGCCTTCGAGCCCAACACCGGTCCGGGGGCTACCTTCTTCTTCACCCTCCCCATTCTCGATGACGAATGACTTCCCAGGAGAGATTAGTGGCTGAACGTGAACCCACCGTGTTCGTCGTTGACGACGACGAAGGAGTCCTGGACGCGGTGCAACTTCTTCTTCGTTCCGTGGGGCTCCCTTCCCGTGGCTTCTCATCGGCCGGGGAGTTCCTGAAGGAGTTTGACTCCGATACCCCCGGTTGTCTGATCCTGGACCTCCGCATGCCCGGGATGGGTGGCCGCGAGCTGCAAAAGAGACTCCTGGAGATGGGAGCGACCCTGCCCATAATCTTCGTTACTGCCCACGGGGACGTTCCCACGGCAGTGGATGCCGTGAAGGACGGGGCCATGGACTTCATCCAGAAACCCTTTCTTGACCAGAAGCTCCTGGACAAGGTCAACCAAGCCTTGGAGCTGGACGCCCGGCGGAAGAAAGCGCGGGATGAGAGGCGGGCGGTGGAGGCCCGACTGCAGACCCTTACTCCCCGGGAGCGGGAGGTCATGGCGCTGGTTGCTGCCGGAAAGTTGAACAAGACCGTCGCCCGCCAGATGGGGATCAGCCAGAGAACGGTTGAGATCCACAGATCGAGGGTCATGGAGAAGATGCAGGCCGCCTCGGTCCCTGACCTGGTCCTCATGATCTTGAGGCTGGACTCCGCCGATCCCTACGGAAGAGTGGGGTAGATGGTCGGTGGCCTCAACGGGATCACCACTCGAACACGGGTACCCTTTCCCACCTCGCTCTCGACGCTGATGGTCCCCCGGTGCTGGTCCACCACAGCTTTCACGATGGCCATGCCCAGCCCGGACCCGTCTTCCGCGTGGGACCGAGCCGCCTCCGACCGGAAGAAATCGTCGAAGATCCGATCCAGTGCCCGTTTTTCGATTCCGATCCCCGTGTCATCCACCTCCATCTCGAGGCTACCCTCCTTCTCCCGCATGGAGAATACGATGGAGCCTCCTCTTGGCGTGTACCGGACGGCGTTGCCCAGGAGGTTGGAGAGAAGGTCCCGGATTCCCTCGGGATCGGCGGTCACCTCCGGGAACTCCGATGGCATCTCCACCCGGAGGGAGATTCCTCCCTCCTCTGCCCTGGCACGGATGTCCTCCAGCACACGGTTGGCCACCTCCAGGGGGTTGAAGCTGGCGGAATCGGCCAAGGCCTTTCCGTCACGAGCCCGGGAGAGGGCCAGAAGCTCACGGGTCAGCTCCGCCAGCTCCCCTGACCGGCGCCAGGCACGACGGATCAGCTCCACGGAGGTGGTGGAAGCTGTCTCGGGGGCCTTCTGGAGGGCCACGCTCAGTGCTGTCTGAATGGTGCCGAGAGGTCCCCGAAGCTCGTGGGCCACCTTCCTCATGTATTGGGACTTCGTCCGCTCCGCCGCGCTCACCTTTTCGTAGGCCATCTCCAGGTGCCCGGCTTTCTCTTCCAGGGCCCTGGAGAGGAGGAAGACGTCCAGCTCCCTCTGCCGCAGCTGGGCGCCGATGCTACTGCCCATGTAGGCGGTGATGTACAGAGTCGTCCCCAGCAGGAAGAGATGGATTCCGGCCAGATGCGGTTCGGCGTACCCTCCAGGCCGCCAGTGGGCGGAGAGGGTGTAGTGGGGAAGCCACCCGGCCATCTCCCCGAGAGCCACCACGCTCAGGAGGAGGAGGGCCACCGTGGCATAGAAATAGGTGGCCCGTCTCGACAGGAGGATGGCGGCAATGATGACGTGGAAGAGGAAGAACATCCGAAGGGGGTTCTCGATCCCTCCGGTGAAGTGGATCAGGACCGCCAGGAACACCAGGTCCAGGAGCATCTGGACGTTCACGAAGTAGACGGTGCGGACCACATCGGGATCGTACCCCAACCCCCGGAAGGTCCGGGGAAGAAGCCACCGGGCCAGAAGGGGACCCGAGAGGTCGTCCTCCGGGGGAACCCGCCACGGCAGGTTGGTGGAGGCGGTGAGCCTGCGGAAGTAGAGGGTCGCCAGCCCATTGTAGAGGGCCAGGAGAGCCACCGTGGCCAGGACGTGAGTGTGGTGGATGGATACCGGAAGGACCTTTTGGCCCGCGACTACGAAGAGGGACACACCCAACACGGCCACCCACCGGAGACGGATGAACCACCCGATCCGTTCCATGAGTTCGGCCGTAGCGGGGAGGTGGGCCCGCCTCTCCAAAGCCGCGTTCAACGGTGCTCCTTTCCGGATCCAACTCCCGAGTTCCGGTCCCCCCCGGGGCTCCACAGCCGCCAGGGTCTCCCCTGGGTCCCTCAGCTACCTCGGAACGCCCTCAGGGCCTCCGGCTCACCGATAGGACCCGGTCAATTTCCTTCAGCAACGCAGGGGGGTCGATGGGCTTGTCCACGAAGCCCTGGACCGGGAGGTACTCCCCGGCTCCATAGGTGCCGTCCCCGGCGTCGGGATAGAAGCGTAGCGCGGTCTCCTGA